>NZ_VDDC01000004.1:0-39863 GCF_006239215.1 Paracoccus haeundaensis | reverse complement strand
CGGGCGCCGCGGGCGATCGCCTCGATCCGGCGGTCGGACGGCGGCGGTGCCGCGCCATAGGCGGCCGGGCGCAGCGCCGCCGGCAGATGACCTAGCAGGCGGGCGATGGCCAGCAGGCGGTCCGGCACCGGCAACCCCCGCAGCGCCGCCACGCGCAGACGCGGGCGGGCCGCCCGACGGCGCGTGAAGGGCAGCACCGCCAAGGCCAGCACCAGCCCCGCGATGACGCCCAGTGCCAGAAGCGCGGCCATCTCTGCCGTCGACAGGACGGCCATCGGCGTGGGCAGGCGGACCGGGGACAGGGCCTGCATCAGCTGGTCATGGGTCATGGCCTCGGGCGTCACGGCTCGACCCGTCGCGCGACGGCGCCCATCGCGGCCAGGCGGTCGGTCTGGCCACCCAGATCGGCGGGCTGCAGACGCAGCAGCCGCGTGGCGCCGCCCTGTCGGACGGGCAGCGGGCGGGCGGGTGGCGCGGTCTCCAGCGGGTCCAGGATCAGCGCGACCTCCACCTGGCGGCCGCGGGCCAGGCGGGACAGCGCGGCATCGGCCCCCTGCCAGCCATCGGGCAGGGTGGCCAGGACGACATGGGCACCCGTCGGTGCGGTGCGGGCGGCCAGGGACAGCGCCTCGGTCAGGGGCGCCGTGCCGGGGGGATCGACCAGGGCGGCGGCATGGCGATCGACCAGCAGGCGACACAGGGTCAGCATATGGCCCGCGCCGGTCGCGGGCGGCAACACGCGGACCCCCGTCCCTTCGGCAACCACCAGGCCAACCGCACCCTGGCGCGCCACCGCCTGCCAGCCAAGCCCCGCCAGGTGCAGTGCGCCGCGCACCGATCGCAGCGCGTCGCCCGTGCCCCACAGCATCGGCCCACGCAGATCGGCGATCAGCAGCGTGATGTCGTCGCGATCCTCGTGCAGGGCGCGCACATGCGGCACGCCCGTGCGCGCGCTGGCCGAAGGGTCCATCCGGCGCGGATCGTCGCCGGGCACATAGGCGCGGATCTCCCTCAGGTCCATGCCGCTACCCGGATGGCGCGAGGCCATGACCCCGGCCCGCCGCGCCATGGGCCGCTGCCGGGGCATGGCGCCCTGCCCCGCCTGCAGGTCGACCAGCGCCTCCAGCGTCAGGGCGATGCCGGGCGCGGACCGCCAGCCGCTCATGGCGCCCCTACCACGGGGTCACCTGGCGCAGCGCCTCGGCGATCAGGCGGCGACCGTCCTGCCCTTCGCTGGCGGCCTTCCAGTTCGGGACCAGCCGGTGGGCCAAGGCATCGGGGGCCAGGGCCTGCACGTCCTCGGGCAGGCCGTGATCACGGCCCTGCAGCCAGGCGCGCGCGCGCACCGCCGCGGCCAGCGCAAGCGTCCCGCGCGGAGAGACCGGGTGTTCGACCGCCTCTGCCAGCACCCCGCCGGGCCGCGTTGCCAAAACCAGCCGGATGATGAAATCCTTGAGTACGGGGGCCAGCGTCACCCCCGCGACCTGCAGGCGCGCGCGATCCAGGTCGGCGGCCGTCACCTGCGACAGCACGGCCGCCATGCTGCCCCGGCCCTCGGCCTCGACCAGGTCCAGGATGGCGCGTTCGTCCTCGGCGCCCGGCAGGTCCAGCCGCAGGTGCAGCAGAAAGCGGTCCATCTGCGCCTCGGGCAGCGGAAAGGTCCCCTCGTGCTCGATCGGGTTCTGGGTGGCCACGACCATGAAGGGCTTCGGCAGGGGGCGTGTCACGCCGCCGGTGGTGACCTGCCCTTCGGCCATCGCCTCCAGCAGGGCCGACTGGACCTTGGGGGGCGCGCGATTGATCTCGTCCACCAGGACGATGTTGTGAAAGACCGGGCCGGGCAGAAAGTCGAAGCCGCCGGTCTCGGGACGGAACACCTGGCTGCCGGTCAGATCCGACGGCAGGAGGTCGGGGGTGCACTGGATGCGCGCATGCTCGCCTGGTAGACGCGCCGCCAGCTGCTTGACCGCGCGCGTCTTGGCGATGCCCGGCGGCCCCTCCAGCAGGACATGGCCGCCGGTCAGGTACGCGATCAGCAGACGTTCGACCAGCCAGTCGTGGCCCACCAGCGTCCCCGCCACGTCGTCGGCCACGGCCCTGACACTGGCGCGGGCCAGATCGACATCAGCATGATCGTCCATGAGCGCCCCTCGGATTGCTTGCAGATGGTGCAGCGGCTTTCCCATCATGGCCAGCCGGGCCGCGCCGCGCTGCCACCAAAGTCGGGCAGGCCCGCCCGCGCTGTGCGACGGTCCCGCCCCGCCACCGCAAGTGGAATCACGCCATTGTGGGGGGCGGAACGGGCCGCCACAGCACCGATAACCGGGTGGATTCGGCATCTTCCCCTTGCCCTGCACGCCCTGGCGCGGGATGGTGCACGGCGCGCAATCCAGCGCCCATCGCATACGGAGCGGACAGTGCCTGACGTCGGTCTGAGAGAGTGGTTCGCGGTCGGCCGCGCCATCGCAAGCGGCAGCCTGCTGCGCTATGACAGCGGGGCCAGCCGGACGGCCCTGTTCGAACGCGAGATGGCTGCCCAGACCGGCGCCGCACATGTGCTGGCCGTCAATTCGGGGACCAGCGCGCTGGTCGCGGCCTTGGCTGCCGCCGGGATCGGTCCGGGCGACGAGGTGCTGGTGCCGGCCTATACCTGGATGGCGACCGCCGCCGCGCCGGTGCAGGTCGGGGCCGTGCCGATCCTGGTCGACATCGACGAGACGCTGACCATGGACCCCGAGGACATCCGGGCCAAGATCACCCCCTATACCCGCGCGATCATCCCGGTGCACATGGTCAACGCGCCCTGCGACATGGACGCGATCATGGCGATCGCCAAGGAGCACGGCCTGATCGTCATCGAGGATTCGTCCCAAGCCGTGGGCATCCGCTACAAGGACCGGCATTGCGGGGCGATCGGCGATCTGGGCGTCTTCAGCTTCAACCGCATGAAGAACATGAACATCGGCGAAGGCGGGGCCGTCCTGACCAGCGACGAACGCTATTTCATCCGCGCGCGCAGCTATCACGATCTGGGATCGATGGTACGCCAGCACGGCGACCGGCTGAACGAGCCCGAATTCGTCGGCATGAACATGAAGGTCACCGAGATGGACGGCGCCATGCTGCGAGTCCAGTTGAAGAAGGTGGTCCCCATGCTGCGCCGGATGCAAAAGCGCCGCGCCGTCCTGGCCGATATCCTGCAGCACAGCAGCGAATTCAGGGTCACCCCGCACAACGATCCCGCATCGGCCGTCAGCCTGTCGATCCTGGCACCGACCCGAGAGAAGGCGATCGAGCTGACCGGCCGCCGGGGCGTGCACAACCGCCTGCGCGACAGCTCTAAGCACCTGTACACCAACTGGGAGCCGATCCTGAACAAGCGGACCTTCCATCCCAAGATGAACCCCTGGGCCTGGGCCAAGCGCGACATCGAATACACACCCGACATGTGCGCCCGCACGCTGGAGATCCTGGACCGGACCTGCATCGTCACGCTTGGGATGCGCTATCCCACCCCGCTGATGGCGATGGTGGCCCGCAAGCTTGCGGGCCAGCGCTGATCAGCGGGCGGCCGCATGCGCCGCGGCGCGTGCGGTCAGCATCATCATCGTCAGGGTCGGGTTGTGGACATGCTGGCGCGGAAAGCACGCCCCGTCCGTGACATAAAGGCCCGGCACGTCCCAGCATTCGTTGTGCATGTCCACGACGGATGTCGCGGGATCGGTCCCCATCCGCGCCGTGCCACATTCATGCACGCTGGTGCCGCCGGGCGACAGGTCGGTGTTCACGATCACGTCCGTCAGACCGATATCCGCCGACAGCTCGCGGATGATCTGCGCCTGACGGTCCGCCAGGGCGCGCTGTTCCGCCGAATGTCGGAAGCGGATCACCGGGACCGGGATGCCGTACCGGTCGGTCTGCGACGGCGACAGCGTCACCCGGTTCCACGGGTCGGGCAGCATCTCGGCGAACGAGACGATGTCGACCCGCGCGGCCCCGTCGGGACGGGGATGGACATGGATCTGCATGCTGATCGACGGATGCAGCGACGGGTCGGGCGGAATGTGGATGCAGCGGCCGGGCTCGGCCTGTTCGGGCAGGACGTCGTCCGATCCGGCGCGATATCCGGTTCCGCTCATGACCGCATGGTCCATCAGGTGACGGCCAAGGGCGGGCGATTCCGTCCCGATGCCCGCATCATCGCCCACCGTCCGCGACAGCAGCAGAATGCGCGTGCTCTCGATCGCCGAGGCGCAGAGGAACACGACCGGCGCATGGACGGTCCGGACCGCCCCCGTGCGGCCGTCGATCCATTCGACCCCGCTGACCGCGCCCGACGGATCCTTCAGGACACGGCGCACCACGGCGCCGGCCTGGAATGCCATGCGGCCCGTGCCGGCCGCGATGTCCAGCCATGACAGGGGCGGCGCGAAATTGCCCAGCACCGGCCGTGCCCGCGGCCATCTGGACCGGATCGCGCCGATGATCGCCTGCTCGGACGGGGTGGGCTGCAGGACGCCGGCCAGGCGGCTGGTGTCCGGGCCGGGAACGGCCTGATCGCCGCCACGCAATTGCAGCTTGTCCTCGACCCATCCGTACCAGTCGGCGACATCCTCCAGCGCGAAGGGCCAGGCATTGTCGGCGCTGTTCGAGCCATCCGACTTCATGCCGGACAGACGATAGTACTGGCGCCCATGGCCGGGAACGGTCATCCGCCCCCCCGGCTGGCGGGCGCGGAACCACAGGAACTGGCTGCCGTCCTCGGTCTGGTAGGGACAGTCGCGGTCGTCGACCAGCACGTTGGGGGCCATCGCCCAGGCAAAGCAGCGCGACTGGACCGGCTGGCGGGCGCGGCCCAACAGTCGAAAGGCGCGTTCGCCAAAGCGGGCCAGGCTGGGCGGCATCCGGCTTTCGGCCCTGGTCCTGTCCAGGAACCGGGCCACGGCCGTCAGGGCCTTGGTCACGGGGTTGATGCGGCCGGGCCCGGCATCGCCGGCCTCCAGCACCGCCACGCGCATCCCCGCCTCGGCCAGCGCGGTGGCGGCGACGCCACCCGCCGCGCCAGAGCCCACGACGATCGCGTCAAACCGGCTGCCATCCGCGATGTAGGCATGCCTCCACGTTGCAGCGCCGGTCATGGTCTTGCCGATCGTTGAAGGTGATCCCAAAGGCCGGAGGCCGGCCACGATCGGGTGGGGGCGCCCATCGCGCGGTGCAGGGCGGACCGACGCAGATCGTCGGACGGAAAGGACGTGTGGAAAAGGAACTGGCTGAAATTCACCTGATCATCCTTGTGGTCGCAATATGCCACGGTCCTAGACGTTTCCAACGGGGCAGGTCGACGACGTCCGTTCCGTCATGACAGACCGCATGCTCTTCGCCGACGTGACAAGGTTGCGCACCGGCAGGTCATGGGAACAGCTCATTAAATACTCCATGCGTCAAAACGGGCATCATTCATCGTGCCGCACCGCACCGACCGGAAATTGAATCGTTCGCACGATAATATTGCGAAAAGCATACAGGTTCGGCATCGATTGCGGGAATAAGACATGTCCGTGACTGTGACAACAGTCCCGCGATCGACCGGCCCGCGCGCAAAAAGATTGCGCAGACAACCACAGCGGGCGTCGCGCGGTGCTAAGGTGCTGTAGTCTATTTGTATTATTAATTTCTCGCCGCAATCTCAAACGGCGGATTTATCCATTAACCACCGTCACAATACGTCAATATATATATATTGGCAGTTTCGGCCATCATTTTGCAATCGCGCCCGGTCGCTTTGCATATATCAATCCGCAACATTTGGCGGGGCGGATTTTTCCGGAAGATTGAACAGGTCCATGAACCTGCGCAGGTCGCAAGCCGCGCCCATGCAGGTCACGCCGGCCGTTTCAGGTGCGATCTTGCCATAGAACAGCGCGGCCATACGGGGTGCCGCATCCGCCTCGAAGACCAGATCGGCCGCGTTGGGAAGCCCGCGGGTGACGTGCAGACAGGCCTGTTCAACACGCAGGCCAAAGGAGGATCCGCCGATGGTGATCGCCACCGTCAGGGACAGCCCCGCGGCCGCCTTGCAATCCAGCATGGTCCGCAGGGACATGATGAAGGACGCCGCCGACAGGGGCAGCGTCGGGTCATGCAGCGGAGAGGCGGCAGCCCACCGCCCGATCTCCTGCAGGATGGGTTCGGCCGACCGGCCCCAAGGCGTCAATTGATAGACCTGCGCGGGCACCGGGTCGGACAGGGTGATGCGGGCCAGGATGCCGCTGCGCTCCATTCCGGCCAGCCGTTCGGTCAGGATCTTGGCGCTGATGCCGGGCAGGTCCGCGCGCAGGTCGGTGAACCGGCGCGGTCCGAACATCAGTTCGCGAAGGATCAGCAGGGTCCAGCGTTCGCCCAGCAATTCCATGCCGAAGGCACTGCCGCACGCATCGTCGTACCAGCGGCCATGGGCGGGTTCCGGCCTGATAGTTTCTTTTTGTAACTTCATGGTTGCCTCAAGTAACCAAGCGCCCCCATCCTGTCAACAGCACAGGAGGAGCGAATCGATGACCCGGATGATCTTCGTCAACCTGCCCGTCACGGACGTGGCGCGGGCGACCGCCTTTTACGAGGCGATCGGCTTTACAAAAAACGAAGCCTTCTCGAACGAACAGGCCAGCGGCATGGTCTGGTCCGACGCGATCCAGGTGATGCTGCTGGATCACACCTTCTACGCCACCTTCACCGACAAGCGCATCATCGACGCCCGCACCCAGTCGGGCGTGCTGTTGTGCCTGACCTTCGACAGCCGCGCGACCGTCGACGACATCCACCGCCGCGCCCGCGAGGCGGGCGGGCACGACACGCGCCAGGTCGAGGACCAGGGCTTCATGTATGGCGGTGCCTTCGACGACCCCGACGGCCACGGGTGGGAAACGGTGTGGATGGACCCCGCCGCGACGCGGGACGGCCCTCCCGACATGCAGGATGCGGGGGGCCGCCATGCCGGTTGATCCCGCGGCCCCGATCACCATCACCGCCTTCGACTGGGTTCCGGATTTCGCCAGGGGCCAGGTCCGTGACCTGCGCGTCCGGTGGGCGCTGGAGGAGGTGGGCCAGCCCTATGCCGTGCGCCTGCTGTCCCAAGGCGCGCAGAAGCGGCCGCCGCACCGGGCGCGCCAGCCCTTCGGCCAAGTGCCGACGCTGGAGGACGGTGACCTGATCCTGTTCGAAAGCGGTGCGATCGTCTGGCACATTGCCGAACGCTTCCCCGGCCTGATGCCAGGCACGGCGGCGGCGCGGGCGATGCAGCTGGAATGGGCATTCGCCGCCCTGAACACGCTGGAACCGCCGTTCATGGACCACGCCATGGCCACGCTGTTCGAGGCCGACGCGCCTTGGTCCGCGTCCCGCCTGCCCGCGGTCATGGCCCGCATCGACGAACGCCTGCACGAGGCGTCGGACCGGCTTGGCACGGCGGACTGGTTCGGCGGCGAATTCGGGCCGGGCGATCTGCTGATGGTGTCGGTCTTGCGGATGGCGGACGGGATGCTGGACGACCATCCCAACCTGGCCGCCTATGTCGCACGCGGGACGGGGCGCGATGCGTTCGGCCGCGCCTTGGACGACCACATGGCCGGCTTCACCGGCGCCCCGCCTCCGGACGGCCCGCAACGGGCGTCGCCGCCGGACGGGCCATGACCGCCCACCCCTGTCGCACAAACGCCATCAGAGTGTCGCAAGGCCGTCACCGACCGTGATCAAAGAGGACCCCGAACCAAAACGGGGGATTCCACGGTGCAAAGACTTGCCCTTCTGACGTCGGCCGTCGCGCTGGCCACGGCCATGCCTGCGATGGCCCAGACCACATTCGACCGGATCGCGACATTCGCCACGCCCGACAACATGGCCGCGGGAGAGGACCGGTCGCGCCCGACCTCGGCCGAGATCATCTCGGCCTCCGAAGACGGCAGCACGCTGGTCTATTCCGACAGCCCGCTTGGGGTGCTGGGCTTTCTGGACATCACCGACCCGGCCGCCCCCCTGCCCCTGGGCACCGTGCCGATGGACGGGGAACCCACCACCGCCGTGATCATCGGCGACCGGGTGTATGTGGGCGTGGACACGTCGACCTCGTTCACCGAGCCCTCGGGGCAGCTGCGGGTGCTGGACCTGAAGACCCGCGCGGTGCTGGCGTCCTGCGACCTGGGCGGGCAGCCGGATGCGGTCGCCCGTGCCGATGACGGCAGCTTTCTGGCCGTCGCGATCGAGAACCAGCGCGACGAGGACCTGAACGACGGCGCCCTGCCGCAGATGCCCGCGGGCCATGTGGTCACGCTGGCCGTCACCGACGGCACGCTGGACTGCGACGGGCAGACCCGCATCGACCTGACCGGTCTGGCGGACATCGCCCCCGACGACCCCGAGCCGGAATATGTCGACATCAACGCTGCGGGAGAGATCATCGTCACCCTGCAGGAAAACAACCATGTCGTCGTGATCGGCGCGGACGGCACCATCGCCGCGCATTTCAGCGCCGGCACGGTCAGCTTGGACGACATCGACACGCGCGACGACGGGGCGCTGACCTTTGACGGGGCGCTGACGGACGTTCCGCGCGAACCCGATGCGGTCAAGTGGATCGACGCCGACCATTTCGCCACCGCGAACGAGGGCGACTATCAGGGCGGGTCGCGCGGATGGAGCATCTTTCATCGCGACGGCACGGTCGTCTACGACTCGGGCAGCAGCTTCGAACACGCGGTCATCCGGGCGGGCCACTATCCCGACAAGCGGTCGGACGCCAAGGGTGTCGAACCGGAATCGATCGAGGTCGCAACCTTTGGGGGCATCCCGCATGTCTTCGTCGTCTCGGAACGCGGATCGCTGATCGGCGTCTACGATGTCAGCGACCTGGCGGCGCCGCGCCTGACGCAACTGCTGCCGTCGGGCATCAGCCCCGAAGGCATCGTGGCCCTGCCCGCCCGCGACCTGCTGGTCACCGCCAACGAGGCCGATCTGGGCGCAGAGGGCGGCGCGCGTGCCCACGTCATGCTGTTCGGCGCAACCGACGGTCCCCCCCGCTATCCCACGATCACCGCGGAGGGCGCGGACGGGCTGATCGGATGGGGCGCGCTGTCGGGCTTGGCCGCGGGCGACGCACCGGGTCAGCTGTTCGCGGTGTCGGACAGTGCCTATGGCGCGCAGCCCGCGATCCATACCATCGACGCCACGCGGACACCGGCGCGGATCACCGCCAAGACGATCGTGACCCGCAATGGTGATCCGGCACAGAAGCTGGACCTGGAGGGCATCACGCCCGACGGTCAGGGCGGCTTCTGGCTGGCGTCCGAAGGTCGCAGCGACCGCCTGATCCCCCACGCCATCATCCATGTCGACGCCCAGGGCGAGATCCAGGAGGAGATCGGCCTGCCCGCCGAACTGCTGGCCCACGAGGACCGCTATGGGTTCGAGGGGATCGCCCGGCAGGGCGACCGCCTGTGGATGGCGGTCCAGCGCGAATGGGGCGACGACCCCGCCGGCCAAGTGAAGCTGGTCTCCTATGACCTGCTGACGCAGGACTGGGGCGCCGTCGCCTATCCGCTGGACCCTGCGGGCGACGGCTGGACGGGCCTTTCGGAAATCGCCATCGACGGTGACTGGGCCTATCTGGTCGAACGGGACAACCTGATCGGCGACGCCGCCGTGCTCAAGGCGCTGTTCCGCGTGCCGCTGTCAGAGATGGTGCCCGCAGGGCTGGGCGACCCCCTGCCCGTCGTGACCAAGGAGCTGGTCCGCGACCTGATCCCCGACCTCAAGGCGCAGAACGGCTATGTCCTGGACAAGGTCGAGGGTTTCGCCATCGACGCGGCCGGTATGGGCTGGGTGGTCACCGACAATGACGGCACCGACGACAGTTCCGGCGAAACGCTGTTCTGGTCCACAGGCCTGATGCGCGCCGCGCAATAGGCCGCGGTTCCACGGCCGCCGCTAGAACGGAACACCGTGCCCGGTCCGATCGGACTGGGCACGGTCGTGAGTGGCCCTTGACCGTCGGGTGATGCGGCTGGGACGCTCGCCTAAAACCGTTCCCGACATTCGCACGGCGATCCGGGAGGATGACGCGGGGGCATGAATCGGGCCATGCAGCCATCAGCTGCGCCGAACCGACGCGGGTCCGGATGCATCCCCCAGACCGGCCGCGCCCGATCACTCCGGCATTCCGGCTCCCGGCGCGGCCCGCGCGGGTATTCTGCACAAGGCGGCGGGACCGCCCGACATTAACGCCCGGTCAACCAAGACCGGCAAAAAAGGCCTGCGTCGCGTGGCATGTTAACCTTGCAGAACATGCAAATCCCTAAGGGTCGGGAAAACCCTGCAGAAGGACATTCCCGTGATCACGTTCAGCATTCGGGGCGATCAGCTGATCGTCGATCCCGCCGTCGGCACCAACTCCTCGCAAGGCACGGCCACGGTGCAATGGGGGCGCCAGATGTGGGCCAAGGACCACCGGATCGAGATCACGGCCATCGACGACACGGGGACCGAGCTGACCGGCAGAAGCGGCATCACCGGGATGAAGGTCTTTGACGGGTCGGGCCGGCAGGTGGCGGAATACCGGCCCATGAACCCCGGCCAGACCGCCAATATCCAGGGCGACCTGTCGGGGCTGGGGGATCACTATGCCCGGATCAATACCTCGGTCATGCAGCCCGCGGCGGGGTCGCCCTGGATCGGGCCGATCATGATCACGAACGGCGACAACTCCTTTGCCACGCTGCCGCAGACGTTCCAGGTCGGCAACGGCGCCTATGACATCGCACCCGCCCCGCAGCGACAGGCAGCGGCGCCCTGTTTCGGGCCGGACGTGCAGGTCGACGTCGCCCGCGCAGGCGTGATCGCGGTTCGCGATGTCCGCGCGGGCGACGCGATCATGACGACCGACGGACGGCAGCCGGTGCTGTGGACGGGCGCGCGGCACTGTTCCGGGCAGACCCCCCAGGATTGCCCCGTCGACCTGAACGGAGAGCTGTTCTCTCCGCTGCACCGGATCCTGTGGCGCGGGCGTTGGGCCAAGGCCAGACACCTGGCCGAGGCCGGGCGCGCCATGGCGCGGCCCGATCATGGGCCCATCGACTATCACCACATCCTGCTGCCGGTGCATTCGGTCATCCTGACCGCGCGCAACCGGGTCGAAAGCCTGCTGATGACACCCTATTCCCTCGACCTGTGGAAGGACGCCCCTGCCCTGCGCAGCCATGCAAGCGCATCGACGCGGTTGCGCTACGAGGAATGGCGGCGGGCCGATCTGCTGCGCCACGAACGGCGCACAGGCGGATCGGGCGACGTGCGGCAGGATCACGACGCCCACGTCCCGGCGCATTAGGCGCACCTATTCGCCATAGCCGCGCGACAGCACGGCATCGACATGCAGCAGCGCGTCCTCCAGCATGCTTTGCCATGCGGGCCAGTCATGCCCCCCTTCGATCACGCGGAAACGGTGGCGGATGCCTGCATCGCGCAGGGCGATGTGCAGCCGGGCCGTGCCCTCGAAGAAGCTGTCATCCGACCCGGTCTGGACATGGATCGACGGGATGCGTGCCAGTCGGGCCGCATCCGCCGACGCGGCCATCGCAGCGGGCCGGAACGCGGCCCACCGGTCGGTCAGCCGCGCCACACCCTCAAGATCCGGGCCCAGCAGGGTCGCGAAACGGTCGGCATAGTCGTCCGGCGACAAGGCCAGCAGCTGTTCGTCCGTGCGCAGCGCCGGGCTGAGGGCGGCGGCCCCGGCGAACAGGTCGGGATGCTCTAGCCGATAGACCAGCGCGGCGAACCCGCCCATCGAAATGCCCATGACCGCCCGCCGTCCGGGCAGCACCGGGTGACGGGCCTCGATCCCCGGCATCGCGTCGTCCAGAAAGGCGGTCTGCCACCGGGCGGCCCCGTCCGCATCGTCCAGGAAATAGCTGGCCGGCCCGTCATCCGGCCGCCGACCGTCGGGCGCGACCGCGATCAGGGGCCTGATCCGCCCCTGGGCGATCAGCCGGTCCAGCACCTGGTCGATCCCCGCCAGGGTGAACCAGTCCGACGGCTGCCCCGTCCCGCCGCCATGCAGCAGGTACAGCACCGGATAGGCACGCGTGCCCCCCTCGCTGCCCGGCGGCAGGTAGATGTCGTAGGACAGCGCACGCCCCAGGACGGGGCTGAAGACCGTCTCTCCCATCCGGACCTCGGCCCGCGACACGGTGGGCGGGGCGATAGCCATCAGCAGGGTCAGCAGGACAAGGCGGATGCGGGTCATCGGGCTCTCTCAGAAGGACAGATCGTAGGTCAGCGACAGGGTGCCGTCGCGCAGCCCGGTGCCGGGCCCGTCGCCCCGGTTCCAGGGAAACCGGTTGGCGGCGTAATTGCCATAGCCGACGCGCAGGCGGTCGGTCACCTTCCAGGTCGCGCTATAGGTGTAATCAGGGTCCCACGGCCGTTGCACCCCCGACGCATAGGCATGGGCCGAAACGCCCAAGGACAGCCGCTCGGTCAGCCTGAGGCCACAGGACAGGACCAGCGCATCGCGGGTCGGATCGGGCAGCGTGACGCGCATCCGGCAATCGGCCCCCCGTCCCGCAGGCAGGGGGATGCGCGGCAGGGTCAGCTCGGCCCGCAGCCTGCCGTCCAGCAGGCCGCTCCAGGACCCGTCCATGCGGATGGGCCTGCTGGCATAGCTCAGCGACAGGCGGTCCGTCGCGCGCCAGGTCAGGGCGTAGCTCAGGTCGGGGTTCCGCCCTGCCCCGCCGCGTCCGGTCACACCCAGGTTCAGCGTCACACGATCCGACAGCCGTGCGCCGCATCCCAAGGTGACGCGCGCCGGCCCCGGGCCGCCTTCGCCCTGCGTTGACAGCGCAACCCCCGCGGTCACGGCGCAGGTCGTCCGCGGCCTTTGGGCCTGGTCGAACACTGGCGGCAGGCGGAGCGGTGCCGTGCAGGCGGTGCCGCGACACGGCATGAACGCGCCGGGGAACATGGTCAGCCGATACCCGTCCCGCGCCAGCGGCGGCGCCGGATGGTCACGGTGACGGCGGGCGGGTGCCGCAGGTCGGGGCGCGATGGCATCGACCACGGGAACCGTGGCGCGGGGTTGCGACCCCGAACCGGCCAGCACCCACAGCGCCAGATGGCGGGCAAGCGTCTCGCCATCCGCGGTGTCGGGCACCGTCGGGCGGGGGCTGCCCGTGGCCGGGATGCGGGTCACCAGACGCGTGCCCGACCAGATGCGGCAGGCCTCGCCGCGAATGCAGTCCATGCGCAGCGGTCGCGCCTGCGCATCGCCGTCGGGCATCACCACCGCCGACCCGTCAGGATACAGCCGATAGCGCCAGCCGCCCAACCGGCCTGCCTGCGCGCGCGACCAGGTCAGGGCGTTGGGCGTGTCCGCAAGTACCTCGACCGCGCCCGGGACGGCCGGATCATCGGTGCGCAGGATCTGGGGGCCGGGCCAGGCCAGCGCGGCGCCCGGCCCCCAGATCGCCAGCAACGTGGCCATCAGGACAGGTCCCAACCCCCGCATCGCTCAGCCCCCGCAGCGCATGGCCAGCAGCGCCAGGATCGCGTGCGGCACATCCGCATCCGACCCCGGCCCCAGCGCGGCCCGCAGCGCCGCCCGGCTGCGCGCACCCAGGACGCCGTCATCCGGGCCGGGGTCCTGCCCGGCAGCCAGCAGCATCCGCTGCACCGTCTGCGCCGGCGTGTCGCCGAACAGCGCCGGGTCGGGCATGCATTGCGCCACCGCGCGGCGCGGTGCCTGCCCCGCCGCCGTGGCCAGCGCTGCGGCGGGGGGCAGAGACCGCCCGCGATCCGGCACGTCATTTGACAGACCGGTCGGAAAGGCCGGGGCGGCGCGCCGCAGATCGGCCGCGGTCACGTCCTGTCCCATCAGGCAGCGCCCCAAGGCATCGGCGATGCGATCGGCGCCCGCATCGGGCACGCCGGTCGCCGTGGTCCGGCAGGTCGCGGCGGCGCACTCGATCCGGACCTGCCATCGCGGTGCGCCGGGGTCGTCGGACAGGACCGCCGTGCCGTCACCGAAGATCCGATAGGTCAGCCCATCCACACGACCCTGCTGCCACAGGCCGGGAAACCGCGCGGTCGGCACATCCACGCTGACCTGTCGCGCGTCCATCGCGCCCGGCAGAGGACGGTCCAGCGCCGCCCCGACGCAGGGCGCCGCTGCCACGCAGCCGGGCCAGGCCATCGCAAGGATCAGCAGGACCACCCTCATGGCGCACCCCGCAGCAGCGGACCTGCGGCCTTGAAGGCCAGCGCCGCCAGGACCAGGGCGTTCGTGTTCGCCGTGATCGAGGCGTTGGTGGTGCCGTCGACCTCGTAGATGCCCTCGGGCCAACCGCGCCGGGGGTCGGCGGTGGGGACCACGGCCTCGACCAACTGTGCGGTGTAGGGGGTGCCGTAGAGCGCGTCCCAGCCGAAGGCGGCCTTGGTCGCCAAGGTGCGGCGGCTGTCGATCCGATCGCCCTGGAATGTCAGGACGGACCATGGCGCGCCCCCGCCCCAGACGGTCGAATAGGCAAAGAACGGCGCCTCATCCAGATGCGTCTCGGTCACCGCGGTCAGATGGCCGGTTTGGTCATGGCGGGCCTGCTGAGCCAGATAGACCGCGGACGCGATGCGCGACGAGCGTGCGTCAAAGCCGAATTCCAGCCCGTCGAACAGATAGGGTTCGCTGACGACGAAGGCCGGGATGCGGCCACGATGCAGGCGCGTGTCGACGGGAATGTCCTGCCCCATCACGGGCTGGATTATGGCGCTGTCGGCGGGATCATAGGCGCGCACCATGTCGAACCCGGACAGCATCATCGCCTTGGCGGCATATTGTTCATAGCTCAGGCGCCCCTCCTGGTTCTCGCGGACCTCCGCGTCCACGACGCTGGCACCATAAAGCTGTCCGTCGCGGACCATCCGGTCCAGCCGCCAGTCATCGGTCGCGGCCGCGATGGCCGGGGCCATGTCGGGATGGGCTGCGCGCGCGATGGCCAGTGCCGCCATCAGCCGCGCCACGTCCAGCGCCGACCAGCCCAGACCCAGATCGGTGGGTCGATTGGCGTAATCGACCATCTTCAGCGTCCGCGTGTCATAGGCCTTGTTGGGCAGGCTGTCCTGGAACAGCGGCAGGCGGTCCAGGCTGGTCAGGATGGCGGCCAGCCGATCCTTTGCCTCGGTGGCATCGATCAGCGACAGACGCTCGGCCGCGACGATGGCCACGATCAGGGACCCCGTCTCCCACATGGTGGTCGAAGGATAGCCGTCCACCGAATGCACCAGCCCGGTGTTCGGATCGATGTTGTTCCTGAAATACGTCCAGGCGATGGCGGCATGGTCTAGGTCGGCGGCGCTGGAGGCGCCGCGGATGGCCAGCGGCAGCGGCGTCGCGGCCTCGATCGCGGCCAGGGGCGTGACCGGGGCCTGCCCCGCGGCCGAAGGGCCGGCCTGCTCCAGCCAGGTCACGACCATCAGGCCGCCGATGACCCCCAGGATGAAGACGATATGGCCGCGCGCGCGGACCAGGTTCTGACGAAGGCGCATCAGGGTTCCTCGGGGGTCGACGGGTTGGGTTGCCACAGCGCGGCGCGGATGATGCCCGACATGGCGATGCAGTTGTTCAGGCCCCACAGGGCGTTTGTCACGACCCCGGTCGCCGTGTGCCCGGTATCCAGGGCCCACAGCGCCAGCGTGGCCCAGGCCGCGCCCGCCACCGTCAGCGCCACGACCGCGATCTGCGGGCGGACCAGATGCAGGAAGCGGCCCGTCTGGCGGTCCTTGGGCGTGACACGGAACGCGATGCGCCGGCCGCGCAGCACGGTCCACAGCGCGCTGAGCCCGATGGGAAACGACGCCAGGTAGCTGGCCTTGGCCGACTGGCCCGCGATCCCCCAGGTGCCCACCATCATCGCCAGTTCCAGCGACAGGATGAACGGCACCACATGCAGGAAGAACTGCGACGAATAGGCCGCCACGGGCGAGATGCCGGTGAACAGATAGGCGGTGGGCGCGAACAGGAACACGACGTTCCACAGGGCGCCCAGATAGGAATAGAAGGTCGCCCCGTACATCAGGCGCTGGCGCAGGGTCAGGCCGCGCCGGAACAGAGGATTGTCGTTGATCAGGATGTCCAGGCTGCCGCCCGCATACTTGAACCGCTGGATGGTCCAGCCGATCAGGTCCTGGGGCGACAGCATCCGTGTCTCGACGAAAGGGTGCAGCAGCGATGTCCAGCCGCGGTCGCGGTCGGCATGCAGCACGATCGAGGTATAGATGTCCTCGGACACGTGAAAGCGGTAGGGGCTGAGGATCTCGGTGACGACCGCCTGGGTGCGGATCGCGTCCAGAAGATCGGGGGCCACGCCGCGTTCCCGCGTCTCCAGCGTGATCTCCTCCTCGGCCTCGATCACGCGGCGTTCGACCTTGGAGCCGAAGGCGCGCAGCGCGGCCTCCATCACCGCCTCGCGCCGGTGGATCGACCCCGCGCCGCAGCAGAAGGCTGCGTTGGCGTGGTTCCGGCGGCGCTGGATCACGTCGTAGAACATCTGCGGATCGTTGGCCAAGGGATCGCGCCCGATGCGGCATTCGCCGATGATCCGCTCGACCGCGCGCCCTGCCCGTCCGGCCCGTGCGCCCCATCGGGCCTGCAGGACCTGGGACAGACGGCGCCCTTCGGGCAGGTCATAGAACCATTGCGGCGTCTGCACCCAAGCCAGGCGTGGGTCGCGGAAATGGCCCAGGGTGCGGGCCAGGCACGTCGGGAACGGCCGCGTGTCCGCATCGCAGATCAGCAGGAAGTCGCCCGACGTCTGCTCCATCGCGTTGCGCAGGTTGCCGGCCTTGAACCCCTCGTTCGTGGCGCGGGTGATGTAGCCCACGCCCTCCTGCCGCGCGACCTCGGCCATGGCGGGGCGGCGGCCGTCGTCCAGCACGTGGATGCGGATGTCGATCGGATGGGGATAGGCGATGGCCTTGGCGTCGATCAGGCCAAGCCGGACAAGCTCCGGATCCTCGTCATAGGTGGCAAAGAACACGTCGACGGTGATCGGCAGCGACGGGTCCGGTGCCGCGGGATCGACCTCGCCCCGCGTTGCGGGTGCGTCGGGGCAGGTCACCGGCTGATCGCGCCACAGGTTGGCGACGAACAGGATCAGGCCCAGATAGGCCAGCGTTTCGGCCAAGGCCAGCAGGGCCGCGAACCAAAGCGCGTCGGGGTTCAGCGAGGAGGACCAGCGCCAGGCGATGTACCACCCGCCGATCACCAGCGTGACGACCGCCAGAAACTGCCACAGCGCCTCGCGCAGCGGATTGTAAGGCAGAGGTTCGGGCGGCCTGCGATCCTCGAAAGCGCTGTAATACGGGATGCTCATGCCGGGACCGCTCCGGGCTGCGGGCGCGCCTTGCGGGCGGCCCAGGGGGTGGGGCCAAGGCCGATGGTCCAGGCGACGGCGGGCAGACGGCCGATCGCCACGGCCAGCCCGAAGGCCACCGGCAGCACCACCGCGAACCGCGTCACGACCAGCAGGGCGGGCGACAGCGCTAGGTCCGCCTTGATCAGCGCGATGTCGAAAAGGTCGATGACCGCGGGATGGACAAGATAGACGCCGAACGTATAGCGCGCCATGACCGACCAGCGGGGCGACCAGTCGCTGTACTGGCTGCTCAGAAAGGCGCAGAAGACCAGCAGCGGCATCAGGAAGTGGCCGTAGTAATCCCAGCCCGCCCGCACCGGAAAGCTGCCCGTCAGCAGGGCGCCGCCATAAAAGGGCAGCGTCGCCAGATAGGCCAGCAGGACCAGATACAGCGCGCCGCGCCGGATCAGGCGGCTTTCTCCACGCGGCAGGCCGTCCTTCCACAGCGAATAGAGACCGAAGGCCGCCAGGCCATAGCCGACATAACCGCAGACCTTGGTGACCCGTACCAGATAGTCGCGCGTCAGCGGCGCCAGGTCGATCGCATAGAGAAACCCCTGCGCATGGTCCATCGCGCCCAGGGTCGCGACCAGCAGCACCCCCAGCATCGGATAGCGCATGGCCAGCCGCATCACCGGATAGAACAGGAAGATCGCGAACAGCGTGGGCAGGAAATGCATGTGGTACTGGGCCTTGCCCAACAGCAGATAGGCGACCCAGGTCTTGATCTGGGACAACTGCGCCAGATATTGCGGGGCATAGCCGAAGGCCTCGGCCTTGATCAGGCGGAACAGCGCATAGAACAGCGTCCAGACCGCAAAGGGCACCAGCAGCCTGTGCGCCTGGGCCGCGATCGCGTCGCGATAGCGCGGCCTGTGGCGGTCGATTCGCAGAGCCATCAGGAACAGCGAGAACAGGAAGAACATCTCGGACCCCGAGAACTCTCCGATGGAGCGCAGCAGGACGGGCACCGCGCGTTCCGCCACGCCGGCATCGGGGAACGGGCGACCCGCGAAATCGGTGGTGCTGTGGATCAGCACCACGCCCGCGGCGGCGCAGACGCGGTTCGCGTCGAACCACAGCATGCGGCCCGTGGTCATGGCTGCACCACGGCGGTGCGGCACTGACGCGGCAGCACGTCGCGCGGTTCGGGCCTGGCCGTGATCTGCGGGCCGGTAGTGCAATCGGTCGCGGCGATGCCGTCCTCGCCCTCGACCGGGCGGCACAGGATGAAATCCGCGGCGGCGATGGTCGGGACCGGCGGCGGCAGATCTCCGCAGGTGCAGCAGGGAACCTCGCGCAGCATCGGCTCGGGCAGGCACTTGTTCGCGCGGATGTCGGTCTGGGAATAGGCCATGTCCCAGACCGTCGTGTTCGGGTTGGCGAACCGCAGGATCGGCCCCTGCACCTTGTAGAGCAGCGCGGCCAGGATGATGCCGTTGTTGTTCGCGGTCTGCAGCGGGATGACGCCGTTGCCGTTCTCGTACAGGCCTTCGAAAAAGCCGCCATCGGCCTCGGACAGGTCGGCCACGGTGTCGAACAGCAGCTGGGTGTAGGGCACGTCCCACAGCGCCCACATGCCAAGCGCGGCCTTGGCGGATACCGCCGCCCGGTCGGGCTGATAGACGTCGCTTGGGTCCAGCGTGTTCCAGGCATAGCCGTCGGCGAAGATCGCGTCATAGACGAAATAGGGCTGCCCCTCGACCTGGTGTTCCGACCGCGCGGTGATGATGCCGGTGCTTTCGAACCGCCGCTGCTGGACCAGGAAGATCCGGTGCGCGAATTCCGCCCGCCAGCCCTGCGACGCGACGCCGGGGCCTGCGGGATCGGCCGCGGGCATGTCCCAGCCCATCTCCAGCCCGTCCAGCAGATAGCTTTCGGTCAGGACATAGTTCTGGTTGTGAAAGACCCGCGGATCGCGGCCGTCATAAGGAATGTCGATGTCGTGGATCGTGGTATAGGCCAGCGGCGCGGGCTCCAGCGCGCCCGCCACGTCGAACCCCCAAAGGGCAAAGCCCTTGGCCGCGTATTCCTCGTATCCCAGGCGGCCTTCCTGGACATAGCGGGTATCGCCGTCGCCCGACACAACCGACCCGAACAGCCGCCCGTCATCCCTGACGATGTTGCAGAAGTTCCAGCGCAGCGGCACGTTGTCGACGCCGTTGGCCAGATAGGGATAGCGTTCGCGCAGGATGCGCAGCCAGACCAGCATGCGGCCCATGTCCAGGACCGAGAACCCGACCTCTCCGGGTTCGTTGGCATAGTTCACCTTCTGCCCGGTCTTGGTGTTGTAGACCTTGTTCGGCGCCTCTCCGCGATACAGGTCCAGATTGCGCAGCGTGGCGATCAGCAGCGTGGCCCGGCGGTCGAAGTCGCGCTTGTCGATGATGCCCAGCTCGTATGCCGCGACCAGGGCGCTGACATAGGACGCGGTGTCCCACAGTGTCGTCGACGGATAGCTGCCCACCGCGTTGACCAGCCCCGTCTCGGGCTGGAACCCGGCCTCGAAATAGCTCCAGGCGGCGCGGGCCATCGCCATCTCGCGCTCTGTCAGGGGGCCGTGGCGGCCGAAGGGGGGCGCGGGCCGCTCTGCCTGCTGGCCGGCCAGCGGCTGCAGCGCCTGCGGCAGCGGGCCGTCCTGGGCCGCGGCCTGGAACGGCAGCAGCAGCGCCAGCAGCGGCACCGCGATGCGCAGGGACCGGGTCATCACGACCGCCCCCGCAATGCCGCCGATGCCGCGGCGCAATCGGCGAAGACCGGAAAGACCTTGTCCATGCGGGTGATGCGGAACATGCCCGCGACGCTGCCCGACAGGCCGCACAGCACGATCTCTCCGCGCATGCCCAGGCGCTTGAGCACGCCCACCAATGCGCTGATGGCGGTGCTGTCTATGAAATCGACGGCGGCAAGGTCGACGACCAGCCGATCCTCGCCTTGGTCGATCAGGTCATAGACCTGGTCGCGAAAGGCGGTGGCGTTCGTCGCGGTCAGGCGCCCGGTCCGCAGGCGGATCTCGCAGCTGCGGCCCGCTGCGGGGCGGGTGATGCGGAACATGCCGCGGTCGGCGGCCATGGGGTGGTCGGGATGATCGATCGTCAAGTCACGCATGTGCGGCCCCGTCTCTGGTAAGGATGGCATGGGAAGTCCTGCGACCGGCACCGACAGGTGCGGCCCGGACAGGACCGGACAGCCCGCCTGCGGCGGGGTCGTCCGGCAACGGATCGTTCGTCAGGTCAGATCAGGTGATCATCTTGCGGTCGCGGGCGATCATCGCGGCCTGGGTGCGGTTCCTGGCGTCCAGCTTGCGGCACAGGGTCTTGACGTGCAGCTTGACCGTGACCTCCTGCAGGCCCAGCAGCCGCCCGATATCCTTGTTCGACCGCCCCTCGGTCAGGCCGCGCAGGACCTGGGTCTCGCGTGCGGTCAATTCGCCCGCGGGGGCGTGGTCGTCCTGTTCCAGATAGCCGTAGGGCACGAAGATCTCTCCGGACGCGATGAAGGTCACGGCCGCAGCCAGCGACCGCGCGTTCATCGTCTTGGGCAGAAAGCCCCGCGCCCCCGCCGCCATCGCGTCCCGCGCCACGCTGCGCGAGGCGGTCCCCGACAGGATCGCGACGGGGCGCGGATCCATCAGGCCGCGGATCACGGCCAGTCCCGCCAGCCCGTCCATCCCCGGCATGTCGTAATCCAGCAGCGCCAGATCAAAGGGAACGTCCCCCGCCTGCGCGATCGCCCGTTCCGCGCCGGCGACATCGCCGACCTCGACGACCTGGGCGTCGATCTGCGCGCCCAGATACAGGACCAGGGTCTCTCGGATCAGGTCATGGTCATCAGCCAGTAAAATTTTCACGACTTCACCTCTTACGCGGCAAGCCAGACATGCTAGCCTGTGTTGCCGGGGTCCGTGATACCCGATGATCGGAGGTCTTCGATCCGCCCGTATCCGCATGGCCCGCCCGTCTGTGCCAAAGGATACAACCGGACTATCCGTTCGTATAGCGTCCGATACGAATGATGTCGTGCGTGTCTGTGTCGTCCATGCGACATTTCCGACCATGATCGCCAGACTGCATCGGGATACCCTCATGGTTCGCACATTCCTTCACGGCACCCTTCTGTCCGCCGCCCTTGCCCTGGCCGGGCCGGCTCTGGCACAGGAGGCGGCCCTTCTCAGCGTCGACGGTCCGGACGGGTCGCGCAGCTATGACCTGCCGGCGCTGCAGGCCCTGGGCGAGGTGCAGATCCGCACCTCGACCGTCTGGACCGAAGGGGTGCACGGCTTCACCGGCGTCCCGCTGGCCCGCATCCTGGCGGATGCCGGCATCGCCACCGGCCCCGGCAGCACAGGAGAGGTGTCGGCGACCGCGATCAACGACTATGCCATCAGCATACCCCTGGCGGAGATCGGCCCGGACGTGCCCCTGGTGGCCTATCTGATGGACGACCGCGAGATGTCGGTCCGCGACAAGGGACCGCTGTGGATCGTCTATCCCTATGACGCCGACCGGCAGTACCAGACCGAGGTGATCTACTCCCGCAGCATCTGGCAGCTCAACCGTCTCAGCACCGCACCGGTGCCATGAGCGCCATCCGCACCCGGCTGCAGGTCGCGGTGGCCGTCCTGACGGTCTCGATCGCCGTGTGCGGGTTCGTGGTCTGGGTCGTCAGCGCCGATGCGCGGCGCCAGATCGATCAGCTTGCCACCGCGAATTCAGACAGCATCCAGTGGTCGCTGGCCCAGTCAGAGGTCGAGCTGCTGGCCCTGCTGGTCGCGGTCGGCGACGCCCGTGCGCAGCCCGGCGACCCCGCGATGCTGGCCGAGGTCAGGACGCGGTTCGACATCCTCTATTCCCGCATGCGGACGCTGACGACCGGACGCGTGTTCCAGACCCTGCGTCAGGACGACCCCGCCCGCCGCAGGCTGGACCAGACAGAGGCCGCGCTGGACGCCATCGTGCCGCTGATCGACGGGTCCGACGACCGGCTGCGCGACGCGCTGCCCACGCTGCAGGCCCGGGTCGCGGCCCTGCGCCCGGTGGTGCGGTCCGCGTCGCTGGAGGGTGTGCGGCTGTTCTCGGGGCAGTCCGACCGCCAGCGCGAACAGGTGTCCGCGGCCATGCACGACCTGGCCCTGCTTGTCGGGATGATGGTCGTGGCGGTGACGCTGGTGGTCGCGGCGCTGGCGGTCATGGCGGACCGCGCGCGGCGCCAGGCGGCACGGATCGCCACGACGCACGCACGGCTGCGCACGGTGATCGCCACATCCCACGACGCCATCGTCGTGGCCGACACCGACGGCCGCATCCTGGATTTCAACGAATCCGCGCAGCGTATCTATGGCTATGGCGCGGAAGAGGCATTGGGCGCCGACATGCTGACCCTGATCGTCCCCGAGGCCGCCCGCGCCGAGGTGCGGGGGTTCCTGGCCGACATCTCCACACCGGCCACCGATCCGGGCCGTCCGGTCCGGGCCACGGCGATGCGTAAGTCCGGCGAGATCTTTCCCATCGAGGTCACCGTCGCCCGCGCGCCCAGCGAACGGGGGCCGGTCATGATCGCCTTCGTGCGCGACGTCACCCGCCAGGTGCAGGAGGCCGATGAGCTGATCCGCGCCCGCGACCGCGCCGTCGCCGGAGAGCGTGCCAAGGACGAGATGCTGACCGTCATGAGCCACGAGATGCGGACCCCCCTGAACGGCCTGCTGGGCACGCTGGACCTGCTGTCCGCCACCCCGCTGAACCCGCAGCAGCGCCGCTATGCCGAGGTCATGGCCCAATCGGGCGCCCTGCTGCTGGGGCATGTCAACTCGGTCCTGGACATCGCGCGGGCCGATGCGGGGGCGATGCGGCTGGAGCAGGTCGCCTTCGACCCGCACAGGCTGGTGCTGGACCTTTTGGAGGCGCTGCAGGCGCGGGCGCGGCAACGCGGGAACACGCTGTCGGCGCATATGATCGGGGACGCGGCCTGCCCTGTCCTGGGCGATCCGGCGCGCCTGACGCAGATCCTGATGAACCTGATCGGCAATGCCATCAAGTTCACCGAAGGCGGCCGCATCACCGTCACCATCGACCGGCGACAGCGCGGTGTGGTCGAATTCCGCGTGCATGACACCGGCATCGGCATCGCCCCCGAGGATCACGCACGCATCTTCCAGGAGTTCGTGACCCTCGACCCGTCGTTCCGCCGCACGGTCGAGGGGACGGGCCTGGGCCTTGGCATCGTGCGCCGCCTGATCCGGCTGATGGACGGCGACATCCGCGTGGAGAGCGCGATCGGACAAGGCGCCTGCTTCATCCTGACGGTGCCGCTGCCCGACCAGCCGCTGCCGCCCCCGGTGACAACCCCCGCCCGCCCTGCGCCCCCCGCGCCCGGTCCCCGGCGCCGCGTACTGGTGGTCGAGGACAACGAGGTCAACCGGATGGTCGTCCGCGACATGCTGCATGCCCGCAACTGCGACGTCTTCGAGGCCGTGGACGGGCAACAGGGCGTGGATGCCGCGCTGGCGCAGCGGTTCGACCTGATCTTCATGGACATCAGCATGCCCCGCATGGACGGCATCACCGCCGCGACGCGGATCCGCGCGCAAGGCCCGAACGTCGCCACGCCGATCATCGCCCTGACGGCCCATGCCCGGCCTGCGGATCAGGATCGGTTCCAGGCGGCGGGCATGTCGGCCACGCTGACAAAGCCGCTGTCATTCCAGGCCCTGGACCCACTGCTGGATCGCATCGCGACCATGCACGGCGCGTCCCCGGCAAGGGACGCCGCCCAGCGCCATCTGGCCGGCAACATCGGGGCGGAGAATGCCGACAGGATGCTGAACCGCATTTTGTCTGAGTTCCACGACGGGCTGGCCCGGCTGGATGACCTGACGGCCGATCCGGCGACCCTGTCGGACGCGGCGCATCTGGCCCATCGGATGGCCGGGTCCGTGGCGCTGCTGGGCCTGTCCGAATTGCGCGATGCCCTGAGCGACCTTGAGAGCGGGCTGACGGCCGGCACGCTTGCGCGGCCGGGCATCCTGAACCGGCTGGCGGCCATCGGCGCCATGTCCCCGTGATGCTGCTGCCCGCCCCGGGGTTCGTTGGGGCCCCACCGGACCCTGGGTCATCGCGTGCCGTCAGGACCGCCGCGTCGCCCCTTGGCTTGGCTGGTCGGGACCGCGGGGGGGTGCACACTCGGCCTCCAGCACGCCGTACTTGGCCAGCCGCGAATACAGCGTCGTGGCCGCAACGCCCAGCAGGGCCGCGGCGCCGTCGCGGCCCGACACCATGCCGCCCGCCTCGCGCATGGCGTTCAGCACGGTGTCGCGGGCCAGGATGCGCATCTGGGCATCCGTCATCACCGCCCCGCCAGGATAGACAGGGGCGCATTCGTGGTGATCCTGGGCCATTCGGGCTGCGGAAAATCGACGATCACGACCATCCTGGCAGGCTTGGCGCAAACCACCTCCGGCGTCGTGACCATGGACGGGGCCGAGATTTCTGGCCCCAGCCTGGACCGCGGCGTGGTCTTCCAGAACTACGCGTTGCTGCCGTGGCTGACCGCGCTTGGCAATGTCCGCTTCGGGGTGCGCGCCCGCCATTCCCACTGGACGCGCGCACAGGTCGATGAGGTCGCGACCCGGTACCTGTCGATGGTCGGGCTGAGCGCAGGCGATCCACCGAAAGCCCAGCCAGCTGTCGGGCGGGATGCGCCAGCGCGTGTCCATCGCCCGCGCCTTTGCCAACCACCCCAAGCTGCTGCTCTTGGACGAGCCGTTCGGCGCGCTGGACGCGCTGACCCGCGGCACCATCCAGGACGAGCTGCTGAAGATCTGGGGCGGCACCAACCAGACCGGCTTCATGATCACCCATGACATCGACGAGGCGATCCTGCTGGCCGACCGCATCCTGCTGATGACGAACGGACCCTTTGCGCGGGTGGCGGAATCGCTTCGGATCACCATCCCTCGGCCACGCGCGCGCACCGACATCGTCGATCACCCGACCTACTATCCGATCCGCAACCACCTGGTGCAGTTCCTGGGCAGGCGGTCCGCGGAACTGGCGGGACAGGCCTCGGGCGGGGCGGAGCAACACCCCGATCCGGTGCGCATCGACCTGACCGAACCGGTCCCGGCGCATCTGCGGGCAATCGCCGAATGACCCGCCCCCCGGTGCCGCCCTTCTCGCGCGAAGACGCGATCCTTAAGGTCCGCATGGCCGAGGACGCTTGGAACGGCCGCGATCCGGCCCGCGTCGCGATGGCCTGTACGCCCGACACCGTCTGGCGGAACCGGTCCGACTTCCTGCACAGCCGCGACCAAGTGCAGGCGTTCTTGGCCCGCAACTGGCAGGCCGAACAGGACTATCGCCTGATCAGGGCGTTGTGGTGCCCCGCCACCGACCGCATCGCGGTGCGGTTCTGCTATGAATGGCACGATGCCGAAGGCCGGTGGTTCCGGTCCAACGGCAACGAGAACTGGCAGTTCGACGCGGACGGCCTGATGACCGCACGCCACGCCTCGATCAACGACGTCGCCATCAGCGATGCCGACCGCCTGTTCCGCTGGCCGCAAGGGCCGCGCCCTGCCGATCATCCTGGCCTGACTGACCTGGGCCTGTAACCCCCTTCACCCCAAGGAGATGACCATGAAAGACCAGATTGCCCACACCCTGACCCGCAAGGACGTGACCGCCCTGATCCTGGCCGCCAGAAAGGCGCGGGGCCTGTCCTTGGGGGGGATCGCCCAACGCATCGGCATGTCGCCGGTCTTCACGCATTCGGCCTGCATGGGCATGAACGCCTCTCCGGCCGACAAGGCGCAGGCGCTGGTCGCCGCGCTGGACCTGCCCGCCGATGCGGCCGACCTGTTGTCCGAACCGCCCACCAAGATCTGGAGCCAAGCGGTGCCGACGGACCCCCTGCCTCTATCGCCTGGACGAGATCGTGGGCGTCTATGGCCCCACCATCAAGGCGCTGATCGAGGAGAAGTTCGGCACCGGCATCATGTCCGCCATCGACCTCGAGATGTCCGTGACCCGAGAGACCAACGCCAAAGGCGACCGCGTCAAGCGGGAGATGTCGGGCAAGTATCTGGCCAATGACGCCTGGTGACGGCCGCGGCCTAGGAACCGGGAACTTTGGGACGCCCCGGACGGGGCCGCGGGCCCACTGCGGCGCCGTCCCTCAGTCCTGGTCCCGGGGCGTGTTGCCAATGGGGAACATGTCCTCGCCGTAATGGTGCAGCTTGACGTGATGGGTGCGGCACAGCCAGCGCACGGCCAGCGGCTGGTCATAGTGGTCGTGATGGGCATCCACCGTCTCTGCGCCGCAGACCTCGCAGGGCCGCTTTTGCAGCTGCCCCGAGGCCAGCGCCCGCTGCACCGCCAGATGGGCACTGTATTTCAGCAGGTTGGCGCGGCGCCAGTTGGTCTGCCTCGTGTCGCTTTTCAGTGTAGGGGGCATGGGGCCCGCGGGATCGGGGGTCACCGACCCCTGATCGTCCTCATCCTGCTGTTGCACTGTCTGTCCCTGATCCATCGGGCCAGCATATGCCCGACCCGCGCAAAAGACAAAAGGTCGCTTGATGCGCATCGCCGGGTGCGGCGTCAGGCATCCGCCCCCGGCCCCGGCCCGAAATCCAGCGTGACGCGGGCGCGCGTGTCGGTCATCGCATAGCGCACCGCAATCCCGTGAGCCGCGGCCATGCGCGTCACGATGGCCAGGCCCAGCCCGGCACCCTGCGACCCCGCGCCCTTGTCGAAGGTCGCATGGCGAAAGGCCGCGCCCGGCCCGACCGCATTGCTGACCGTCAACGCCGGCCCCGCAGAAATCAGCACCCGCAGGTCCCCCGTCCCGTGGTCGACCGCGTTGCGCAGCAGGTTGCGCAGGATCAGCGCCAGCGCGTCCGGATCGACGGCCACCGGGGCCTGCGTCATCTCTCCGTCGTCGAACATCACCGGCTGGCCGATGTCGTCGATGACCATCCGCGCCACGCGGATCAGGTCGCACGGGCCCGCGCCCATCGCCCCCGCCTCGGCCCGCGACAGCTGCAGCAGGCGTTCGACCAGGTGGCCCATGCGGGACAGCGCGCCCGCCAGCCGCCCCGCCGCCGCGTCGTCGGCCAGCCCCGCCGCGATCAGCTGCGCCTGGCCGGACGCGGCGGCGATGGGCGTGCGCAACTCGTGCGCGGCATTGGTGGCGAACTGGCGTTCCGCATCGATCCGGGCGCGGATCGTGTCCAGATAGCCGTTCAGCGCCTGCGGGATCGGGTCCAGTTCGATCGGCAGGTCCGGGGTCGCGACGGGGGACAGATCCTGGGCCGACCGCCGGCGCAATTCGTCCGCGAAGCGCGTCGCGGGCCGCAGCGCAGACCCGACCGCCCCGCGGATCGCCAAGGGTGCGGCCAGCAGGACCGGCAGCATCAGCCCCACCAGCCAGGTCAGGCTTTCGCGCAGTTCGTCGCGGCGCCAGGCGGTTGTGTGGCCGACCTCGACGACCAGATCGCCCGCCGGATCGGCCAGGCGGAACACCCGCCAGCCGGGCAGGTCCTGGCCGCCATCGGCGGTGACCGGCGCCCAGGGCGCGTCGGTCACCGCCACGCCTTCGTCAATGATGCGGATCGCGCTGTCGCCCGGGGCCAGTGTCCCGACCTGACCCGCGCCACGGTACAGCGACAGCGACAGGCGGGCCGATGCCTCCAGACTGTCATCCATCAGCTCGGACATCTCGTGAGAGATCACCGTCGCGGCCAGCGCCACTCCCGCCAGCCACGCGGCGCAGGCCCCCAGCACGACCCGGCGCACCAGCCTGCCGCGCAGGGACCAGGGCCGCGTCACGGGATCAGGTATCCCAGGCCGCGCCGCGTCTGGATCGCATCGGCCCCCAGCTTGCCCCGCAGCCGCGAGACATAGACTTCGACCGCGTTCCCCTCGATGGCGTCGTCGAAGGCATAGAGGCGATCCTCCAGCGCCTGCTTGGACAGCACCCTGCCCCGCGCGGACAGCAGTGCGTCGAACAGCGCCCATTCGCGCGAGGTCAGGCGGATCTCGGTCTCGTCCTTGAACAGGCGGGCTCCGGCGCGGTCCACCCGCAGCCCGCCAAGCCGGCTTTCCGTCGCCGGATCGCCCGATGCGCGGCGGGCATTGGCGCGCAGACGCGCCTCGATCTCGGCCAGGTCATAGGGTTTGACGACGTAATCGTCCGCGCCCGCATCCAGCCCGGCGATGCGTTCGGTGATCTGGTCGCGCGCGGTGGCGATGATCACCGGCACGCGGTTGCCGCGATGGCGCTGTTCGCGCAGCAGCACCAGCCCGGACCCGTCCGGCAGCGCCAGGTCCAGCAAGATCGCGTCAAAGCCCGCAACCTCCAAGGCCGCGCGCGCGGTGTCCAGGTCCGGCGCATGATCGACCGCATGACCCTGCGCCCGCAAGTACCGGACCAGCGCATCGGCGATATCGGCCTCGTCTTCGATCAGCAGCACACGCATCCAATTTCCCTTCGTTCCGCCAAGACATGGCGGGACGGGGGAGCCGGATCAACGGAAAAGAACGCATCACGGAGTCGTGATGATGGCTTCCCTGTCTGTAAGCCTGCTGCAAGCTTTGCCCGTCAGATCAGGGGCACGAACCACGCAAAGGCCCCACCATGCATGCACTGCGCCACCTGTCCGACCACGCCATGCACATGCAGATCCTGCAGCCCCTGGACCCCGGCTGGCAGGCCGCGGCCCTGATGATCGAAGGCCATTTCCATGACGCCTTTGACGCCCGCATGACCCTGCCCGCGGTCCCCCTGGCGGTGGCGCGGTCGGCCTCGGGCGCGGTGCTGGGGGCGGCGGGCCTGCGCGATGCGGCGGCGGGGTTCTTTTCACAGGTCTATCTGGACCGGCCGGTGGCGCAGCTGCTGTCCGAACGCAGCGGCCGTACGGTTCACGACGCCGACATCCTGGAGGTCGTGTCGATGGCCTGCCCCCGCCCCATCGCCACCCTGCCCCTGATCGAGGCCATCGCCGCCGAGGGCCGCCTGCAGGGCAAAAGCTGGGGCCTGTTCACCGCCACCGCCGCGCTGGTCGCGATGCTGCGGCGGACCGGCGTGCCGCTGCTGGCGCTGGCACCTGCGCGGGCCGAATGCCTGCCGGATGCGGCCTGCTGGGGCCGCTATTACGACACCGACCCCTGGGTCTGCGCGCTGGCCGAACGGTCCGAACCGCTGCGCTTCATGCCCCGCCCCCTCAGCAAGGTAGCCGCCCGATGACACCGATCTTCGACGCCCTCGCCCGCCATGCCCGCCAGCGTCCCGGTGCCACCGCCTTTCGCGACGGCGAACGCCACATCACCTGGGCAGGTCTTGCCCAGGCCGTCGGTCGCGCCGCCGCGGGCTTTGCCGACGGCCCCCGCACGGTGGGCCTGCGCCTTGCCGGGCTGGACTATGTCATCGCCGATCTGGCCGCGACCCTGGCCGGGTGCCGCGTGGTGCCGGTGCCGGGCTTCTTCTCGGCCGGGCAGGTGGGTCACCTGCTGGCCGATTCCGGCGCCGTGCTGATCGACCGCCTGCCGCGATCGGACGCGTCGATGCCACTGGCCTATGCCGGGGGAGCGGACCGGGTGATCTATACCTCCGGGACGACGGGACGGCCCAAGGGGGTCGTGCTGGGTGACCGCCAGCTGACCGCCCAGACCGGCGCGCTGGCGGCGGCGATCGCGGCCGACCCGCGCGACCGCTATCTGTCTGTCCTGCCGCTGTCGCAGCTGCTGGAGCAGATCTGCGGCATCTTCGTGCCCGTGCTGACCGGCGCCGAGACGGTCATCCTGGCCGAGGGCACGGCCTGCCTCTTCACCGGCGACGGCACCGCCCTGGCGCGCGCGGCCGCCGCCTGCCGCCCGACCGTCACCGTGCTGGCCCCGCGCCAGCTGACGCTGTGGGTCGCGGCCCTGCGGCAGGGCGCGCAGGCGCCCGACAGCCTGCGCTACATCGCGGTGGGCGGCGCGCCGGTCTCTCCGGCGCTGCTGGCCGAGGCGCGTGCCCTGGGCCTGCCCGTGGCCGAGGGCTACGGCCTCTCCGAGGCGTCATCGGTCGTGGCCATGACGCCTGCGGGCGGCACGGCGATGCAGCCCCTGGAGGGCGTGGACCTGCGCATCGAGGACGGAGAGATCGTGGTCGACGGCCCCGCCGTGATGTCGGGCTATCTGGGCCATGCGCCCCATCGCGGGCCGTGGCGGACCGGCGATCTGGGCCGGCTGGAGGGCGGGCGGCTGACGGTGCTGGGGCGGCGCGACGCGATGATCCTGCGCGCCTCGGGGCGCAACATCGCCCCCGAATGGGTCGAGGCCGCGGCCCTGGCCGATCCGGCCATTCCGGCGGCGGCCCTGATCCTGACCGGGGACGACCGGCTGATGCTGGTCCTGGCCGCCACGGGGAGCCCCGACATGGCGGCGCTGACGGCGCGGCTGGCCGCCCTGCCCGACTATGCCCGCCCCGACACGCTGGTCTTTGCCGACCCGCGCGAGGCCGGGCTGATCCGCGCCTCGGGCACCGCCGACCGGCAGGTGGCCGCGCGCATCGCCCGCTGTCCGGCGGCGCTGCTGGTGCCGCTGCCGGGCCCCGCGGCGGCCAATGCAGGGGTGGCGGCATGAGGGTCCTGATCACGGGGGCCGGGTCGGGCATCGGCCGGGCGCTGGCCATCCAGGCCGACCGCCAGGGCCATGGCGTGATCCTGGTCGGCCGCCGCGAAGGGCCGCTGGAGCAGACCGCGGCGGGGCTGCGCGACGCGCTTGTCGTGCCCGCGGATGTCACCACCCCCGACGGCCGCGCCAGCATCGCGCAGGCGGTGGCCATGACCGGTCTGGACATCCTGATCAACAATGCGGGCACGGTGCCCTCGGGCGCCGCCGACACCGCCGACGACGCGCAGATCGCGGCCACGCTGGCGCTGAACCTGGCCGCGCCCATGGCGCTGACCCGCGACCTGCTGGGCGCGCTGACGGCCAGCCGGGGGCAGGTCGTGAACGTGGGGTCGGTCTTCGGCGATATCGGGTTTCCGTACTTCGCCCTCTATTCCGCGTCCAAGTTCGCGCTGCGGGGCTGGTCGGACGCGCTGCGGCGCGAGTTGGCCCCGCGCGGCATCGCCGTCACCTATCTGGCGCCGCGCGCGACGCGCACCGATGCGGCGCAGGGCTTCGACGCGCTGATCGGGCCGATGGCGATGACCCTGGACAGCCCGGACGCCGTCGCGGCCCATGCCTGGCGCGCCATCGCCGCGCGCCGGCGCGAACAGATGCCCGCCTCGCGCGAGCGGTTGTTCGTGGCCCTCCAACGCCTGCGCCCCGGCCTGATCGACCGGGCGCTGATGCGCCTGGCCCGCGACCCGGCGGTCATTGCCGCCGCCACCCTTCCCAAGTGATGAGGATCCCCATGAGCTACAATATCCTGCGCCACCGCGACCATCCGGGCGGCCTGACCGATCCGGGCCTGCTGGCCACCATCCGCGAGGACCTGGCCCGCGACGGCTGGACGCTGCTGCGCGGCTTTCAGCCCGACATGGAGGCGTTCTCCGGTGTGGTGACGACGCTGTGCCGCCGCGTGACCTTCGATCCGGCGCGCAGCCATACCACGGACACGACGCAGATGGTCGATGCGGGCCTGGGCCCCATCGGCCTGCATATCGAGAACGGCAACACGCCCCGCTGTCCCGACATCGTGACCTTCTTCGCCCAGACCGCCGCCTTCGAGGGCTCGCAGACCACCATCTGCGACGGCCGAGTGGTCTGGGACCGGTTCGACGATGCGCAAAAGGCCCGCTGGTCGCAGCGCATGACCGTCGAACGCGTCCTGCCCGAGGCGCTGTGGAAACGCTATCTGGCGAACGAACATCCGGCGATCTCGGACCCCGCGCAGGTCACGATGGAACACGTCCTGCAGTTCAAGGCGGCGATCCCGGACCAGGACTTCGCCCTGCACCCGGACGGCTCACTCACCTATCGCCTGACGCTGGACCCGGTGCGCCCCTCGGCCCTGGGTGGAGAGACGCGCGGCTTTGCCAATGCCGTCCTGGGTCCGTCGCACAACTATCAGCCGCCCCGCTATGCGATGGCCGACGGCACCGAGGTGACCCCGGAGGAGATCGAAGAGATCCGCGCCCTGGCCGAGGAGGTCACGCACGAGATCAACTGGCAGGACGGCGACATCGCCATCCTGGACAACACCCGCGTCATGCATGGCCGCCGCGCCATCGCCGACGCCAACCGCAACCTGTTCATCGGCATGGGAACGATCTGACATGAAACCCCGCATGACCCGCCTTCTGTCGCTGCTGACCGCGCTGGCCCTGGCGCCTGCCGCTATCGCATCCCCCGGCGCCAGCGTCCCCGCCTCCGGGCGCCTGGCCTTCGACGTGATCCGCAAGGACCGCGACATCGGCGACTATGTCGTCACCTTCCGCGGATCGGGCAACGACGTCACCGTGGACATCGCCACCGACGTCAAGGTCAAGGTGCCGGTGATCGGCGTCGCCGCCTATCGCTTTTCCCAGACCAGCACCGAGACCTGGCGTGGCGGCCAGCTGGCCGGCCTGACCTCGCGCACGGATGACAACGGCACGCCGCATGACATCCGGGTCGGTGCGACCTCGCTGATCCCGGCCAGCCTGTGGAACGCCGACATGGTGCGGTCATCGGCAGTGCTGAACACCATCGACGGCAGCACCGACCCGATCAGCGTCAGCAACCTAGGCACAGAAAACGTGGCCACCGGCTCGGGCACGGTCGCGGCCACGCATTACGCGCTGCGCGGCGGGCTGAACCGCGACCTGTGGTACGCAGGCGCGACGCTGGTCCATGTCCGCTTTGCGGCCGAGGACGGATCGCAGGTCGACTACGTCCTGCGCTAGCCCCTGCCCCCGGCCCGCCATGCACGCGGGCCGGGCACCTTTCGCGCCCCTTGCGCGTTGCATGGATGAACCCGCTGCATCCCTGGTGCGCCTGTCCGCTTTGGTCGTGCCCGAAACCCCGACGACAGGACCCGCATGACCCCCTGGACCGAAGACGACCGACCCCGGCTGCTGTCCATCGCCACCGCCGTCCCGCCCACCCTGCTGCGCCAGGACGATATCGTGACGGAATCGCGCGCCTTGCTGCAATCGCGCTTCTCTCAGTTCGACCGGCTTGCCCCGGCGTTCCAGAACGCGGGCATCGACACGCGGCATTCCGTCGTGCCGCTGGACTGGTTCCGGCAGCCGCATGGCTGGGTCGACCGCACCCGCGCCTATGCCGAAGGGGCCGCGGCGCTGTTTCGCGACGCGGCCGGGCTGGCGCTGGACCAGGCGGGGCTGCGGGCGGACCAGGTGGACATCATCGTCACCGTATCCTCGACCGGGATCGTGACGCCGACGCTGGAGGCGCTGACCGCGCGCGACCTGGGCTTTCGCGCCGACGCGATGCGGGTGCCGGTCTTTGGCCTGGGCTGCGCGGGGGGCGTGTCGGGTCTGTCCATCGCCGCCGACCTGGCGGCCGCCCGCCCCGGCGCCGTGGTCCTGATGGTCGCGGTCGAGACCTGCACCGTCCTCTTTCGCCTGGACCGGCTGGCCAAGGCCGACATCATCGCCACCGCGCTGTTCGGCGACGGGGCCGCGGCGGTCGTCCTGCGCGCGGGCCACGCGGCCGACGATGCACGCCCCCGGATCGGACGGGGCCGCCAGCACATGTGGCCCGACACCCTGGGCATCATGGGCTGGACGGTCGAGGAAACCGGCTTGGGCGTCGTCTTCGACCGATCGATCCCCAGCTTTGCCGAGGCGGAATTGCGGACGGCGCTGGACGGCCTGATCCCGGATCATCCGGTCGACCGCCACGTCTGCCACCCGGGCGGCGCCAAGGTCATCACCGCGCTGGAGACCACGCTGTCCCTGCCGGAGGGGTCGCTGGACGTCGAACGCCGGGTCCTGGCGCAGAACGGCAACATGTCCGCCCCGACCGTCCTGTTCGTTCTGGAACAGGTGCTGCGCGCGGGCACGCGCGGATCGCTGCTGGCCATGGCGCTTGGGCCGGGCTTCACGCTGTCGGTCCTGCCGATCACGGTGCAGTAGGATGGAGCATCACGCCGCATCCCTGGCCTTCATCGCCTTCCTGCTGCTGCAGCGCGGGGCCGAACTGCTTGTCGCCCGGCGCAACACCCGCCGCCTGCTGGCGCAGGGGGCGGTCGAACATGGGGCGGGGCACTATCCATTGATCGTCGCGATGCACGCAGCCTGGCTGGCGGCCATCTGCATCTGGGGATGGTCCAACCCGGTCCACCCCGGATGGCTGGCCGCCTTCGTGGTCCTGCAGGGTCTGCGGGTCTGGGTGCTGGCCAGCCTGGGGCCGCGCTGGACCACGCGCATCATCGTGCTGGACGCGCCGCTGGTGGCACGCGGACCGTATCGCTGGATGTCGCATCCGAACTATGCCGTCGTCATCGCCGAGATCATCGTGGCGCCGATGGTCCTGGGCCTGTGGGGGGTCGCGGCCCTCTTCACCATCCTGAACGCCTGCGTGCTGACGATCCGCATACGTGCGGAATCCCGCGCGTTGGCCAGGCGCTGAGCGCGTCAGGCCTCGCGCGTCGGATCGAAGGCCAGCAGGCGAAGGGCGTTCAGCGTGACCAGCACCGTCGCGCCGGTATCGGCCAGGATGGCGATCCACAGCCCGGTGACGCCCATGACCGTCGTGACCAGGAACACCGCCTTGAGCCCAAGCGCCAAGGCAACGTTCTGGCGGATGTTGCCCATCGTCGCCCGCGCCAGCCGGATGATCGCCGGCGCATCGGTGACGTGATCGCGCAGCAACGCGCCGTCCGCCGTCTCCAGCGCGACATCGGACCCCGATCCCATCGCGATGCCGACGCGGGCCTCCTTCAGCGCCGGGGCGTCGTTGATGCCGTCGCCGACCATCATCACGCCGCCTTGGCGGTTCATCGCGCGGATCGCGGTCAGCTTGTCCTCGGGCAGCATGCCCGCGCGATGATCCAACCTGATTTCCCCCGCGATCGCGGCGGCGGTGCGGGCGTTGTCGCCCGTCAGCATCGTCGCACCCAAGCCCATCGCTGACAGCTGGCGAATGGCGGCGGCCGCATCGGGGCGCGGTTCGTCGCGCATCGCAATCAGCCCCAAGGGCTGTCCCGTCCGAAACACCGCGACGACGGTCCGGCCTTGTTCCTCCAGCGCGGTGACGCGTGACAGGGCCGCGGGGTCGACGCCGCCCGCCTCCGCAGCGTGAGAGGGCGATGTGACCCAGGCGGGCGCGCCGCCGACAGTGGCCACCGCCCCACGCCCGGGCAAGGCACGGGCATCCCGCGACGCGAGGACCAGAACGCCCGCGGCCTGTGCCCGGGCAACGATCGCCTGCGCCAGGGGGTGACCCGATCCGGCCTCGACGCCCGCGGCAATGGACAGCAGGTCGATCTCGGCGACGCCCGGCGCCGGGATCAGGTCGGTCACGACCGGGCGTCCGCGGGTCAGCGTGCCAGTCTTGTCGAAGACGACATGCGTCACACGCGCCGCCGCCTCGATCACGGCGCCGCCCTTCATCAACAGCCCCCGCCGCGCCCCCGCAGACAGCGCCGACGCGATCGACGCGGGGACAGAGATCACCAGCGCGCAAGGGCACCCGATCAGCAGCAGCGCCAAGCCGCGATAGACCCAGGTGGTCCAGTCCTGCCCGAAGGCCAGCGGCGGCACCAGGATCACCAGCGCCGACAGCGCGATGATCGCAGGCATGTAGATCCGAGAGAAGCGGTCGATGAACCGCTCGGTTGGGGCGCGCGCGTCTTCGGCGTCTTCGACGAGGAGGATGATGCGGGCGATGGTGTTGTCGCGGGGTTCGCGCGTCACGCGCATCCGCAACGCGGCCTGGGTGTTGATCGCGCCGGCAAAGACCGCATCGCCCACGCTACGGGTCTGCGGAACGCTTTCGCCGGTCACGGGGCTTTCGTCGATGCCGCTGGTCCCCTCGACGATGTCGCCATCCGCGGGGATGCGGTCGCCGGGGCGGATCAGGACCACCTGCCCGATCGTCAGGCTGTCGGCGGGGACAGTGCGTGTCCCGCCCGACTGCTCCAGCATCGCGGTCTTGGGCACCAGATCGGCCAGCGCGCGGATGCCCTGGCGGGCCCGGCCGGCGGCGACGCCTTCCAGAACCTCGCCCACGGCGAACAGGAACACGACCAGCGCCGCCTCCTCGGCCGCGCCGATCAGCAGCGCGCCGCCCGCGGCGATGGTCATCAGGCTTTCGATCGTGAAGGGCTGGCCCATGCGCAGCGCCGCAACGGCGCGCCAGGCCACCGGGGCCACCCCGATCAGGCAGGCTGCGACGAATGCCGCATACCCGCCGCCCGCGGGCGTCAGCAGCGCCACGACCCAGGCCAGCGCCAGCAGCAGTCCGGTCAGCACCACCAGCCGCCCCTTGGCCGTCCGGTACCACGACGGGTCCGCACCCGTCGCGGGGCGGACCGCCTGTTCAGGCACGTCATCGACCGCCACCGTCGGCGCGATGCCATAACCCAAGGCCCGGACGACCGCCTCGATCTGGTCCGATCGGGTGGTGCCGGGGTCCAGATCGACGCTCAGCCGTTCGGCCATCAGCGCGACCCGGGCCGCGCGGACGCCGGGCATCCGCTCGACCGCGCGCACGACCTTGGCCGTGCATCCGGCGCAATCCATGCCCGTGACGGTCCATTCCCGCCGATGTGTCGTGTCATCCGTCATGTCGCATCCTGCCATGGCTCTTTTCGTCCTGTGGCCAGGAAGATAGGATCTCTAGCAACTAGAGCTTCAAGGGGTGTTTCATGCTCAGCATCGGAAAATTGAGCGCGGCCACCGGGGTCAAGGTGCCCACGATCCGCTATTACGAAAGCATCGGCCTGCTGCCCGAACCCGAACGCAGCACCGGGAACCAGCGCCTCTATGGTCGCAAGCAACAGGAGCGGCTGGCCTTCATCCGCCACGCGCGCGACCTTGGCTTTCCGCTGGACAGCATCCGAGAGCTGCTGAGCCTGTCGGATCGTCCCGACATGCCCTGCGCCGCCGCCGATGTCATCGCGCGACGCCAGCTGCAATCGGTCCGCGACCGGATCGTCCGGCTGGAAGCCCTGCAGCAGGAGCTGAGCCGAATGCTGTCCCAATGCGCGCATGGGACGATATCGGACTGCAAGGTCATCGAGGTGCTGGGCGATCACGCGCATTGCCAGCACGACCATCACGGCGATGGCGTGCCGTCATAGGCAGCGTTTCTCCGTGGCGGTGACTGCGGTCGCTGCTTTCCATGCTTCCACGAGCTGCCGGCCTAGCCCAAGGCGTTGGTGCTAATCGGTTATGTGCCAGATGATCCTGCTTGCGATGCGAACCGCATGAAAATCTGCCGATCGCAACGACCCGGTGATATCCGGGCCGGATCGCAGTCGTCACGACCCCGTCAAGGACGCCGCCTGCACCGCCGACGATCACGCGGAACGCCGCCCGACGACCGATCCTTGCCCGACCAGGGCGCGACACCGGCGCGCTTTCGGCGACCCCTGTTCTGTCGTAGAAGGCGGGATGGCCCGTCGGACCCCAGGCAGCGCCGCGGGAATAACCGGCATCCGCCCCGAACTGCCCGGAAGGACCGATGAAGACGCAATCCCCCACGAACATCGCGCAGAACGCCGCCCGGCGCAATCTGGCGCAGCTGAACCGCATGCGCTGGATCGCGGTCGCGGGACAGCTGCTGGCGATCTGGGGGACGGTCGTCCTGCTGGACGTGACGACGCTGCCATGGGGGCAGATGCTGCCGGTGGTCGGGTTCCTGATCTTCCTGAACCTGTTCTCCGCCTGGCGGCTGCGCCGGGGGCACCCGATCACCGACCTGACCGTGACAGCCGAACTGCTGATGGACGTGGCCAGCCTGACGATCCTGCTGTACCTGTCGGGCGGCGCCTCCAATCCCTTCGTGTCGCTGTTCATCCTGCAGGTCATCCTGGCGATCGTGCTGCTTCCCCAGGGGCATGCGGCGCTGATCCTGCTGGCGACGATCGCGGCGCATTTCTGGCTGACCGGCAATGGTGTGCCTTTGCCGCTGCCGCATCTGTGGCACGGGGCGGGGCCCAGCTTTCTGGACCTGCACCTGCAGGGGATGTTTCTGTCCTTTCTGCTGGCCGCCAGCCTGCTGACCTGGTTCGTCACCCGCATCACCGCGAACCTGCGCGACCGCGACGCCCAGATCCAGGCCCTGCGTCAGCAGATGCTGGAGGAGGATCACCTGGTCCGTCTGGGGCTGCTGTCCAGCGGGGCGGCGCATGAACTGGGCACGCCCCTGACCACGCTTGCCGTCACCCTGGACGACTGGCAGACGCTTGGCGCGCCGCAGGGGGACGAGCTGGACGACAAGATCGCCGTCATGCAGCGGGAACTGTCGCGATGCCGCCAGATCGTGTCCGAGATGCTGCTGTCATCGGGCCAGGAGCGCCTGGACGAGGCGCAGGCGATGCGCGCGCGCGCCTTTCTTGAGGCGGCGATCGAGGGACTGGCCCTGCCCGTTCGGATCAGCTTTGACATGCGTTGCGATCCGGTGATCATGGCCGATCCGATGCTGGAACAGGCGGTCCGCCAGCTGGTGGACAATGCCGCCGAGGCGGGCAGCCGCAACATCCGCATCTCTCTGTTGCCGGGGGGGGCCGAACAGCTGGCCTTGGTCATCGAGGATGACGGACCGGGTTTTCCCGACGCCATCCTGGCCGACCCCGGCCAGCCGTTCCAGAGCGACAAGGACGGCGCCGGGCGCGGGCTGGGGCTGTTCCTGACGGGCAATGTCATGCGCCGCCTGAACGGAGAGATGCGCCTTGCCAACCTGCGGCACGGGGCGCAGGTGACCCTGCTGCTGCCAACATTGGAGACCGCCGCATGACCCGCCGCCTGCTGATCGTCGAGGATGATGCCGCGCTGGCCGCGACGCTGACGGAAAGCTTTGCCCGCCGCGGCTATGACGTCCGCCATGCGTCATCGACCGACGAGGGGATCGCGCTGGCGCAGCAGAGCCCCCCGGACCTGGCGCTGGTCGATCTGAAGCTGCCCGGTCGCAGCGGGCTGGAATGCGTGCAGGCGCTGGCCGGCATGGACCCCGCGCCCCGCATCGTCGTGCTGACCGGGTTCGCCAGCATCGCCACCGCGGTCGAGGCCATCAAGCTGGGCGCGGCCCATTACCTGGCCAAGCCCGCCACGACGTCCGAGATCGAGGCCGCCTTCGCCCGCGAGGCGGGCGATCCGTCGGTCGAGGTCACCGCACGCCGCACCAGCCTGCGCACCCAGGAATGGGAGACGATCCAGTCGACGCTGCGCGATTGCGATTTCAACATCTCGGAAGCCGCGCGGCGGATGGGCATGCATCGGCGCACCCTGGCGCGCAAGCTTGCCAAGCGGCAGATCGGCTGATC
>NZ_VDDC01000003.1:0-13285 GCF_006239215.1 Paracoccus haeundaensis | reverse complement strand
CTGATGGGCTGATGGGCTGATGGGCTGATGGGCTGATGGGCTGATGGGCTGATGGGCTGATGGGCTGATGGGCTGATCGCAGTGGCGGTATGGGTGGCCGATGCCAAGGGCCGGGAACGCTGACACACGCCCGATGGATGGCGGGTCTGCTCGATGCCACGGACCGTCTAACGACCGTGCGGCCGGTGAATGAAGACCAGCAGGAAGGCCAGCCCCGCCGCCATCGCGAACCAGGTCAACGCATAGCTGAGATGGCTGTTCGGGAAGGACACGACCGTCAGCCCCCCGATGGGTGCCCCCTGCCCCGGACCGCGGTCCAGGTCCAGGAACCACGGCGCGACCGGATCCAGGCCGACGGCGGCGCCGATGACCTGCGTATCGCGCGAGAACCAGCGGCCCTCCTGCGGATCGTTGTCGCGCAGGAAGGCCCCGCCTTCCTGACTGGCGCGCATCAGGCCGGTCAGGACCTGATCCGGCACGGTCGATGCGGGGGCATAGTCGTCGGTCCCGTCAGCCGCGACGAAGCCGCGGTTAACCAGCAGGGTCCACCCCTGATCGGTCCGGAACGGCGTCATCACCCAATAGCCCGCGCCCAGGGCCGTGACGGCACGCACCAGCGTGTCCGGGGCCTGCAGGTAGCGGCCGGACAGCATGACGCGGCGGTATTCGAACGTGTCGTCCCCCGCCACGGCCTGGGGGGACGGCGCCGCCACCGGGGCGGCGGTGACGGCGGCCTGGGTGCGCGCGATCAGGTCGCGCTTCCATTCCAGCCGCTGCACCTGCCAGACGCCCAGCGCCAGGAAGATCAGGCACAGGACGGTGCCGGGGATCACGATGCCCCATCGGACCGGTCCGCGCCACGCCGCCATGTTACGTCCCGAAGCCGGACAGCTGCGGCATACCGTCATGGTTCATCTGGGGCATCATGTTGGCGTTCATGTTGTGCATGACCCACAGCGACCCGGCCAGGATGATCACCACCACGACGACGGTGAAGATCAGCGCCATCATCGTCCAGCCTTCGTCGGACCGGCCGTTCATGTGCAGGAAGTAGACCATGTGCACCAGGATCTGGATCGCCGCCGCGCCGATCACGATCCCCGCCGTCAGCAGACGGCTTTCCAGACCCCCGGCCATGACCAGGCCGAAGGGGATCGCGGTCAGCACGACCGACAGGATGAACCCGATGACATAGGACCGATAGGTGCCGTGGTCATGGCCGTCGGGGTGATGGACATGGGCTGCGGTCTTGGCATGTGCGGTGTCGGCCATCAGATCATCCCCAGCAGATAGACGAAGGTGAAGACGCCGATCCAGATGACGTCCAGGAAGTGCCAGAACATCGACAGGCAGGTCATCCGCCGGATGTTTGCTCCGGTCAGCCCGTGCCGGGTGATCTGGACCATCAGGGTGACCAGCCACAGGCAGCCGAAGGCCACGTGCAGCCCGTGTGTGCCGACCAAGGCAAAGAAGGACGACAGGAAAGCGGACCGCTGCGGGCCTGCGCCCAGATGGATCAGGTGGTGGAATTCATAGATCTCGACGGCAAGGAAGGCCAGGCCCAGGACCAGGGTCGCGCCCAGCCACATCATCGCCGGACCCTGCCGGCCCGCCAGCGTGGACAGCATCGCGAACCCGAAGGTCAGCGACGACAGCAGCAGGAAGGCGGTGTTGATGGCGACCAGGTGCAGTTCGAACAGCGCCTGCGGGCCGGGGCCCGCGGCATAGCTTTGCCCCAGAACGCCGAAGACGGCGAAGAGGACGGCGAACATCAGGCAGTCGCTCATCAGGTAGATCCAGAACCCGATGGTCGTCGAGGCCCCCTCCTCGTGGTGATGGGGTTCGGTGTCCCAGTACTGGACGTCGGTTGCGGTCGCGGGTGTCATCATGTCCTCCGATCAGGCGCCAAGCGCCGCCAGCTGGCGGTCGCGCGCGGCCTCGGTCCGTGCAACCTCTTCGGCCGGAATGTGGAAGTCGCGGTCATAGTTGAAGGTATGGGCGATCGCCACGGCGATCATGCCGATGAAGGCCGCCGCAGCCAGCCACCAGATGTACCAGACCAGCGCAAAGCCGCAGACCGTCGCCGCACCCGCCAGGATCACGCCCGTGCCGGTGTTGCGGGGCATGTGGATGGGCAGATATGTTCCCTGCGGGCGGGTCTGGCCGACCTGCTTCATGTCGTTCCACGCGTCCAGGCCGTGAACGACCGGCGTGAAGGCGAAGTTGTAGGCCGGCGGGGGCGACGAAGTCGCCCATTCCAGCGTGCGCCCGTCCCAGGGATCGCCGCTTTCGTCCACCAGCTCCTTGCGGCGCCAGATCGAGACGCCGAACTGCATCAGCATCGCGCCGATGCCGCCCGCGACCATCGCGACGCCAAGGCCGGATATCGCGAACCAGATCCACAGGTCCGGGTCGTCGAACACGCGCATCCGCCGCGTCACGCCCATCAGGCCCAGGATGTAGAGCGGCATGAACGCGAACCAGAAGCCCACGACCCACAGCCAGAAGCTGATCTTGCCCCAGAAGACGTCCAGCTGGAAGCCGAAGGCCTTGGGCCACCAGAAGTTGATGGCCGCGAACAGGCCGAACAGCACGCCGCCGATGATCACGTTATGAAAATGCGCCACCAGGAACAGCGAGTTGTGCAGCACGAAGTCCGCGGGCGGCACGGCCAGCAAAACACCCGTCATGCCGCCCACGGTGAAGGTCAGCATGAAGGCCACCGTCCACATCATCGGCAGGTCGAACCGGATGCGGCCGCGATACATGGTGAAGATCCAGTTGAACAGCTTGGCCCCCGTGGGAACCGAGATGATCATCGTGGTGATGCCGAAGAAGGCGTTCACCGACGCGCCCGACCCCATCGTGAAGAAGTGGTGCAGCCAGACCAGATAGCTGAGGACCGTGATGCAGACGGTCGCATAGACCATCGAGGTATAACCGAACAGCCGCTTGCCCGAGAAGGTCGCCGTGACCTCGGAGAAGACGCCGAACAGCGGCAGGATCAGGATGTAGACCTCGGGGTGGCCCCAGATCCAGATCAGGTTCACGTACATCATGGCGTTGCCGCCAAGATCGCTGGTGAAGAAGTTCGTGCCGACATAGCGGTCCAGCGTCAGCAGGACCAGCGTGACCGTCAGCACCGGGAAGGACGCGACGATCAGGATGTTCGTGCAAAGCGCCGTCCAGGTGAAGATCGGCATGCGCATGTAGTCCATGCCGGGCGCACGCATCTTGATGATGGTCACCAGCAGGTTGATGCCCGACAGCGTCGTTCCCACGCCCGCCACCTGCAGGCCCCAGATGTAGTAGTCGACCCCGACCCAGGGGCTGAAGCCGATGCCCGACAGCGGCGGAAAGGCCAGCCAGCCGGTCTGCGCGAACTCTCCCACGAACAGCGAGGCCATGATGATCACCGCGCCGCCCACCGTCATCCAGAACGACAGGTTGTTCAGGAACGGGAAGGACACGTCGCGCGCGCCGATCTGCAGCGGCACCAGATAGTTCATCAGGCCGGTGATGAAGGGCATTGCCACGAAGAAGATCATGATCACGCCATGCGCCGTGAAGATCTGGTCGTAGTGGTGCGAGTTCAGGTAGCCCTCGGACCCGTTGAAGGCCAGCATCGACTGCAGCCGCATCATCACCGCGTCGGCAAAGCCCCGCAGCAGCATGATCAGCGCCAGCACCATGTACATGATGCCGATCTTCTTGTGGTCCACGGTGGTGAACCATTCGTGCCACAGATAGCCCCACAGGCGATACTTGGTCAGCACCGCCATGAGGCCCGCACCGCCGATCGCGACGACGACGAAGGTCGCCCACACGATGGGGTCCTGGGGAATTGCGCTGAGGTTCAGACGGCCAAGAAGAAAGGTCGTGCTGTGGTCGATCGTGGCCATGGTTCTTATCCTGTCTCTCGGCTCAGAGCTCGTCGGCGTCGGGGTCGCGCGACAGGCCGGTCAGCACCCGGGCGGGGCGGCGCAGCATGTCGACCAGCCCGGTGCCCGGATGGTCCAGTCCGTGTCCCCGCAGGGGCGCGGCGTCGACGGGGGGCGGCGGCAGGTCCGCCCGCAGCGTCAGCATCAGATCCTCCTCGGCGGGCGAACAGAACCCGCTGACGTAGAAGGGTTCCCAGCCCAGGGTGGGCGCGCGCTCTCCGCGCTGCGCGACGCGGTCCTGGACCAGCGACTGCATGTTCATGGTGCCAGCCAGGCCCGTGCCGCCTTGGCGGTCCAGATCCATCATCTCTGCCATGCAGATCTTGCCGTCCTCGACGCACATGTTGACCACGCGCGGGAACAGCTGCGCATCCACCGCGCCGTAGCGGTGGGGCGCGACGTTCTCGGAGGGGCGCGCCAGGTCCAGGTACTCGGCCCGGTCCAGTTCTCCGCCGGCCTCGCGCGTCTCGACCGCCCACTGGTCGAAGTCGGCGTCGGTGACGGCATGGGCCTTGAACCGCATGCCCGAGAAGCCCGCCCCGGAATAGTGCGACGCCATCCCCTGGAACGTGCCCTCGGCATTGAAGATGCCGTGCAGCGTCGTCTCCATCCCCGGCATCGAATAGATCATTCCCGCCATCGACGGGATGTAGAACGCGTTCATGACCGAGGACGATGTCAGGCGGAACTCGATCGGGCGGTCCACCGGCACGACCAGTTCGTTGACGCTGGCCACGCCCTGTTCGGGATAGATGAACAGCCACTTCCAATCCAGCGACACCGTCTCGACCACCAGCGGGGTCTGGTCCGTCAGCGGCGTGTCCGCCGAGACGCGCTGGATCGGGCGATAGGGGTCCAGGTGGTGCGTGCCCACCCAGGTCATCGCCCCAAGCGCGATGATGATCAGCGCGGGGATCGCCCAGATCACCAGTTCCAGCTTGGTCGAATGGCTCCAGTCCGGGGCATAGCTGGCATCGCGGTTCCGGGCGCGATAGCGCCAGGCGAACAGCACGACCAGCACCAGCACGGGGATGATGATGATCAGCATGATCCCCGTCGCCCAGACAAGCAGGTCGCGCTGCTGGGCCGCGATGTCGCCGGTGGGGGCCAGAACCTCGGCCTTGCAGGCCGAGAGCGCCATCAGGGGGATCAGCCAGGAGGCTCGCTTGATTATCCGCATCATAGCTTCATCAATCCGGGTCAATGGCACGGTCGTCTGCGCGCCGGGTGATTCGCCTTCGAAAGTCGAGACGGGGTTTTGAAGGCAGGCGGTATTGCGTCGGGGCGGCGGGCGACATTGGACAAGTTGACCTATGACAACTTGTCCAATTCCAATCCGGCCGTGCCACGGGCAAGGGAGCGGGTGCCCGGATCATTCCGGCCGTGCACCCCGCGTCAATGCAGCATCTATCAGGAGGCGTCTTGCCATGGCGACGTCAACCCAAACCGGCTCCCGGCTCAATACCGGCCAGGATGCGGACGACCACCACGTCTCTCCCTCCGACATCGCGGTCGGCGTGATCATCGGCCGCACGTCCGAGTTCTTCGACTTCTTCGTGTTCTCCATCGCCTGCGTGCTGGTCTTTCCGGCGCGCCTGTTCGGCTTCCTGGACCCGGTCGAGGGGACGCTTGCGTCCTTCGTGCTGCTGGCGCTGGCCTTCGTCGCGCGTCCCGTTGGGACGGTGATCTTCATGGCCGTTGACCGCGCCGTCGGGCGCAAGGGCAAGCTGACGGCCGCGCTGCTGCTTCTTGGGACGTCGACGGTCGCGATGGGCCTTGTGCCCAGCTATGACACGCTTGGCTGGTGGGCGATCGCGATCATGGCCCTGCTGCGGATCGGTCAGGGCCTGGCCCTGGGCGGAACCTGGGACGGTCTTCCGTCGCTGCTGGCCCTGTCAGTCAGCCGCGAAAAGCGCGGCTTCTATGCGATGATTCCGCAGCTTGGGGCGCCCATCGGCCTGGCCGTGGCGGCATTGCTCTATGCCTATCTGCTGATCAACGTCTCGGCGGACGAATTCGTGGACTGGGGCTGGCGCTATCCGTTCTTCGTGGCCTTCGCCATAAACGTCGTCGCGCTGTTCGCCCGCCTTCGGATCGTGGCATCGCCCGAATTCGACGACATGCTGAACTCCAGCGAACTGCGCCCCTCGCGCATCCGCCCGACGCTGAAGCAGGACGGCAAAAGCATGATCCTGGGCATCTTCATGCCGTTGGCCAGCTTTGCAATGTTCCACATGGTCACGATCTTCCCGCTGTCCTGGGTGTTCCTCTATTCGAACGATCCCCCCGAGGCGGTGCTCTATTCGCTGATCTGGGGTTCCGTTGCGGGGATCGTGTCAATCGTGGCCTCGGGCTACATCGCCGACAAGATCGGCCGGCGTCGCCTGCTGATGCTGGGTGCCCTGGCGATCGGCGCGTTCGCTGTCCTCGGCCCGCTGCTTCTGGCCGGCGGACGCGAGGGAGCCACGACCTACATCGTGCTGGGCTTCGTCCTCCTGGGCCTCAGCTTCGGGCAAAGCTCTGGCGTCATCGCCTCGCTCTTCGGCAAGAAGAACCGCTATACCGCCTCGGCGCTGGTGGCGTCGCTGTCCTGGATGTTCGGGGCGGGCTTCGCCCCCCTGACGGCCCTGTCGATGTCCAGCGTGCTGGGCCTGTGGGCCGCGGGCGTCTATCTTGGATCGGGCGTGATCTGCACCGTGATCGCGATCCAGACGTCCCGCAGGGGCCAGATGGAGATCACCGACGAATAAGATCCCGCCGCGTCTTTCGGCGCGGCGAGACCTTGCACACGTGCCGCCCGGACAGCTTCGGCCTTGTTCGGGCGGCGTCGATACCAGTCGTGCCGACCGCTGCTCCAAGACATGAGGAGCGATCTACTGGCACGCAGACCGGCGGTCCGGCCAAGGCGTTTTTAATATCAGGAAAGTGCATTGCGCTTCGCAAGACCCATCGCGCCTCTTTCATAAGCGAAGGTTTCTGATGTTCAGCACGGATTTTCTTTGGCCGTCCGGTGCCATCTGCTGAGCACGGAATGACAGCGACCCACCGGCACGCAGATTGGACAGTGTCATCACGCCACCCCTGTCCATACTAGAATACCGAATGGGCGCAGTTGCCTCGCCTGTTCTCCCCAAACGATTTGACGTGCCTCGCGTCTGATCACCCACGACGTTGGCGGTGAACGGGTGCCCGCAAATTATGCGGCAGGGGCCAGACCGACCAGCGAGGCGGCGTTTCCGTTTCCGGTCTGCCGCCCCGCGATATCGCGATCTGGCCGAACCGACCCCGAATGCTCAGACGGCGCCGAAGCCGGCGATCAGTCTTTGAAACGCGCTCTCTCCCATGATCTGGATGGAATGCCCCGCATCCCGCATCTGCACGGCCTTCTGGTGCTTGGCGCTGCGCAAGGCGCCGTCGTGTTCGAGCAGGTCCTGATCCCCCACGACGAGGTGGGTGGTCTGCCGTGTCACACCCGCCCTGACATCCATCCCGGATCGCGCCGCCATGTCCGCCGCCATTGCGCGCGGCATGCCAAGCGTGCCCGTGAAAACCACCGTGGACCCCGCCAGCGGCCCCGCGGGATTTCCCGCCAAAGTGATCGCAGGCGGCTGGCGCTTTTTCACGACCGGCTTGATCAGGTCGTCGAAGGGCAGGCCCAGGCGGCGCTCGGCATGCTGCACGACCATGGCCGCCGCGCGGGCGTCCTCTCCCGCGTCGTGGTGGTGGAACCGAAGGTTCAGCACGCGTTTGAGGTTTGCCAGCCCATGCCCTCCGTTCCCCTTCAGTTCGGGCCAAGCCCGCCTTGCGATCGTGACACTGTCGCTCCAGCGCAGATCGGGAACGTTCAGGCCGCAGATCCGGCAGGCGGCATTCATCGCCTGCTTGTCAAAGTTGCTGTGCTGCACAAGGTGATGGCGCGTCAGCAGGGGCAGCAGCATCTCCAGCGCCTCGGCAAAGCCGGGGGCCTGTGCCACATGGTCCGGACCGATGCCGTGCAGACGAATGTTGAATGGGTCGAATCGCGACCTGGGATTGACCAGCATCGAAAACGTCTGAATTTCGTCATCCAGCTGCACGCAGGCCAAGCCGATCTGACAGATGCTTGCCGCGTCGCTGCACGCCGTCTCGACGTCCAGCGCGACGAAGCGAAAGTTGCCCACGGGAACCTGATCGGCATGGCCGAAGGCTGGCCTGGCAGCCTGCAGATCGATCCCGGACGTCGGCAGACCGCGACCCGCCCCGCGTCGATCACCAGGGTGTGCGTCGGGCATGGTCCCGAAAGGCCGATCGAACCGGGTCATGCAAATCCTCGCCACCAAGGCCGCCGCGTCACGTCAGACGGTGCCGCTATCGTCGGACATCTGCCGGCACGGTGCAACCGCTTCGCAGCGTCAGTTCGGCCGCGATGCATTGACGATCGGATGCCCTCCGGTTCGCCTAACAAGATACCACGATTGCAGTGCAGCCACGTCCCTGGTCAGACAACCCTGCCCCGCGGGCCGACGCCAAGCCCGGCGGCGACTATGCAAACCTACCCCTCAAGTTGGGCAAAAGGCGTGCCAAGGATCGGCACGCCTTTCCGATCTTCAGGCGACCAGCGCCTTTCTGTTGCGGGCATGGCGTTCCGCTAGCTTTCGTCCCAGCCGCCCGGTCAGCATGGGGCGCACGGCCGCACGCGACGTTCCATCGGCCAGATCCGGGAACAGGGCCAAGATTTCGGCACGCGCCTCGACGGGAACCGCCTTCAGCGCCTCCTGTCCGGTATGAAGCGACTCGGTCTCCGCCCCGTTGGACAGGACGATCTGGTGGTCGTCGAACAGGAAGTGGACATAGGTCACCTCGGCCAGATCGTCGGCCACGTCGATGCCGTCGGCGGCCATCAGCTGCTTGGCGGCGACCAGGACCTCGGGCGCGCCGACCATGCGCGTGGCGATCTTCGATCGCACCAGGATGCGGTGCTGGGGCGAGACGATCAGGTCGCTGCTGGGCAATGCCTGGCCCAGGGCGCCGGCGCGGATGCGGATGGGCGCAAGTGCGGGCCGATCCGCCAAGGCGGCCGCATCGATGACGCGCTGACCGATCCAGCGGATGGGCTGCGCGCCGTTGTCGCGGGTCATCACCATGTCGCCCACCCTCAGCGCACCGGCCGGCACGGGACCGTCCACCGTCTGGATCAGCGCGTCCGACCCGAAGCACAGCACAGAGGTCGAGCCTTCGGTCAGCTGCGCCGCCGTCACCGCCGTTCCGCCGTTCTGGATCCTCAGCGTGACGTTTTCGGCAAAGCCCGCATCGGTCCGAATGCTGTTCAGCACCCCATCATCGGCCTGGTCCGCCCTGAGCCAGCCCAAGGCGGAGTTGTAAGGTGTCAGCCCCGCCGACACCCGCTGCGCATTGATGATCGCCAGGTTGTCATCGTTGTAGAAGGCCGTCAGATCCACGCTGTCGTTGTTGGCCGGGTCGCCGGTCGTGAAGTCGGTGATGAGATCGCCGTTCGACACGACGAAGACGTCGTTCCCCGCGCCACCCGTCAAAGTATCGGCGCCAGGGCCGCCGTCCAGATAGTCATTTCCGTCGCCACCCAGAAGAACGTCGTTGCCGGCGCCCCCCAGCAGGCTGTCGTCGCCGGTGCCGCCGCTCAGCTGGTCGTCGCCCGTGCCACCCAGCAGGGTGTCGTTGCCCGCACCGCCGGCGACGGTGTCGTTTCCGGCCCCCGCATCGACATAGTCGTTGCCCTCACCCGCATCGACAAGGTCCTGCCCGTCCCCCGCGTTGACGACATCCGCACCGCCACCCGAGACGATCGTGTCGTCGCCCGCACCGCCATCGATCGTCTCGGCACCAAGGCCGCCGGTAAAGCTGTCATTGCCCGCACCCAGGGCGAAGCTGGCGGCTGAGGTGTTGGTGGCCGCGTTGACCGTATCGGCGCCCACACCTGTGGTGATCGCCTCGATGGTATTGAAGCTGGCCGTGCTGCCACCATTGGCAAAGGTGCCGGTGCCGTTGGTGAACGTGACCGTGGACGCGCCCGTCAGCGTGGCCCCTGACAGCGTGTCGCTGCCCGCGCCGCCGGTGATTGTGTCGCTGCCGAACGTTCCGGTCAGGTTGACCAGGTCGTCGCCGTCGCCCGCATTGATGGTATCCGCGCCGGAACCGCCCGCGTTGATCGTGTCCGCCCCGGCGCCCGTGGCAAAGCTTCCCGCGGCGGTCCCGCTGATGGTGACCGTATCGGCGCCGGCGCCGGTGGTGACGGCCTCGATGGTGTTGAAGCTGGCCGTGCTGCCTCCGCTGGCAAAGGTGCCGGAGCCGCCGTTGAATGTGACGGTGGACGCGCCTGTCAGCGTTGCCCCGGACAGCGTGTCGCTGCCCGCGCCGCCGGTGATGGTGTCGTTGCCGAACACCCCGGTCAGGTTGACCAGGTCGTTGCCCTCGCCCGCGTCTATCAGATCGTTTCCAAAGCCGCCGTCGATGGTGTCGTTGCCCGCGCCCGCGCGGATACGGTCATCATTGAAATTGGTGCCCGCGCTGGTCAACCCGTCATTGCCGTCGACCCGGTCGGAGCCGCCGGCGGCAGGCTCTGCATAACTGGGACCGATCAGGTCGGCCCCGGCCGTGCCATCGACAAAGCCATCGTCGAATATTCCAAGCTGGCGGTCGATCAACAGGTTGACGTCATTATTCGCCACCGAATCCAGCCGGATCGATTGGATCGGCTTGAGCGTCAACGCCGCGTTCGAACCCGTGGCCGACGGCGGCGCAAGAAACAGTTCGCCCGTTTCCGCCTGCACCACCAACAGCGTCACGTTCGACGCGGTCGATCCATCCGCATAGGTGACGGTGCCGTTGTAATTGACCAAGGCGTCAAAGTTGAAGGTCTGGACTCCGGCGCCAATGTTGGTCGTAAAACGATCCGCCGATGTGCCGACGGCCGTATCCGTGTCCAGCGCGTTGTCGCTGCCGCTGCGATTGATCATCGTTGCAGAGGTGATGCTGTTGTAGAGCGGCGCGCCTTGCGAACCGAACACCCGGGGCCCCGAACCGGACGCGGCGGTCAGGAGACTGGATGCGTTTTCTGCGCCGGCAATTATCTCTGACGGGTCGACCGTGACGATGCCGCCGGTGGCGTTGCGGGGCGTTCCAAGAGAGATCCAGTTGAAGGTCGTCGGCATGATGTATCCTGTGTCCAGCCCATGGTCCGGGCATGATGAAGAGACACCGCGGATCGCGGTGCCGGCTCAGACATGAATGTGCACTAGGTACGAAGGGGCAGACGGGTCCGCGAATGCGGCCTTTCCCGGAGCTGCCTGGCGGTCTGCGTCATGGAGGGCTGTCGCCGTGGCGCATGTCTGCGGATTGCAGGGGGGTGCGGAGTTTGGACAGGCAAGCGTGCAACCTTTGCAATCGGGTTGTTGTTCAGTCGGTGGTCGGCTTTGCTCGACCACCACCATGAAGGTTCGGCGTAGCAAGACACCGTTAACCAATCAACTCACGATTGTATTTGTCGGCACATTTGCGCCGGTGGTGGCGAAATCGTTACCATGCACCAGACAACGAAGCGACCGCGCCCATGGGCTTTATGGTCATCGCAGGACGCTTGGTACGGTATGCTTGCCATCCCACTCCGCCAGCCGCACGCCAAGATGGATGACATAGCGGGCAACGGCGCTGTGCGCATCGTCAGGCGCCAGATATCCATCCAGCGTCAGATAAATGGCAGCCGCATTCCGATATTCTTCCTCGGAGGTGATTTCAGCAGCCCCACCATAAAGGTCGAAATAGGAGAGGATGGGATCAACCTGGGTTTCAGGCACGCCCGCGGCCACGAACCGGTCGCGCAATTCACGATCGATCATCAATCACACAGGTAGCGCGCGGCCCTGTAACCCGCACCTCACTCAACCGTTGATTCATTTCGCGGTATTCTCCATCACCGCGTTGCTAGGTAGCGCTTCCCACCGTTGTAAGGTCAAGACACCCACGACACTGCGATCAATTGTGATCGCTTTGTCTATCCTAAAGCAACGTGTCGGACGTTATTGGAAGGACGTTGCTCCAAAAAATCGCGACTGTCGTAAGTTTTGCAAATTATTCGTCGCTCTATAGTAAGCAGTCTCAGGATGCCGCGCTCTGGTCTAAGATATTGCGAACTATCCGGGCAGCGGCCGCATCAATTGCAAATTAAGTTCCGGAAAACTGAGTTCAGCTGTCCAAACTTTGGTCGACAATTCCTCTGCGGCTGAACCTAATTAGCATTGGCACCATTCTGCCGATTGCATCAAATTTTCATTGTTGATTCAGCCTGAAACTATCAAATCGTGATGACTGCGAGGCGCATACCATTTTCGTGTATAGGTACCTTAGCAAGGGGCAATCAACTGTTGCGACGCGCCAAAGTGTTGGGACCGGTGTAACACCTCGGTCGTGACGCTCTCAACGCGTTCCGAAACATGCGGACACGCGCCAACTTCAGATTGCAGGCCATAATCCATCTCGTGGAACACATCAGGTGTTCACCTTGTGGAGGTACGTACAGGCCAATGCAAAGCATTCGATAACAGAAACGCTTTCACGGGAAAAATATGCGATGGCGGATCAGGCCACGCTTGGAAGTGCACTCGATCTGAGGTTCCTAATAGAACGGCCTACCTGCATGCCGTGGTGGGTAACAGGAGAGAAAGCAACGTCGCGACAAGATGCATGTCAGGGCGGCGGTGCGAACCGCAATAATCGTCAGCTCGACGTTCCTCCTTCTCCGGTTCAGATAAAAATCCTTCTCCTGGAACATCAGGCGGGGGTTCCGGTTCAGACGCTGCACAGACCAAGGCTTGATCAATGGCAACGATCCGAAAGAACACCGCGCGCGCGCGACCCAAATCAGACACAAAGTCGAAGGCCGCAAAGCACGTGCCTCCGATGAAAAGCAGGTCCGCCATGTCGGCGCCCGCCTTTCTGGACAAGCTGATAGAGTCCAAGGTCGATCAGGCGATACGGCTGCTGAAGGATTACAGAAAGAGCTAAACGCATTCAGGAAGCACGGCTTGCAACCTTGTGCGTGGCGTCGATCAGGATGCATTCCCGTCGTCGACCGTATGAATTGATATTGCTAAGGTCATCTTCCACTGATCGTTAAATGCTGCCGTAACTTCAGTACCGCCGAGATAATACGTTCAATACGTTAAATTTTGTGGGCCAAGGTTGCTGATCTGCTACGGAATTTTTCCTTCACTGATGTGCTCCCCATTCCTTTGACGGGATCTGGCGCTTTTCAAGCTCTGATCTGCTCCTGCTGATCGGGTTGCGTTGCTTCTGCTGTCAGTGAGGAGACCACTGCTGGCGGTCGGCCGCCA
>NZ_VDDC01000037.1:0-39528 GCF_006239215.1 Paracoccus haeundaensis | reverse complement strand
GGCGGGGGCTGCGGCGGCGGCGGCTGCGGCGCGGGAGGCGGGCGGCGGCAGGTCGTCCACCGGGGCTGCCTCGCCGCGCAGATGCGTCAGGCGGGCGCGCAGGTCCTCGGCCTCGGCGCGCAGGATGGCCAGCTGGCGGGCCAGCGACACGCCCAGCCAGATCAGCGCCAGCGGCAGGACCGTCCCCATGATCGAGACGAGGCGCGCCACGCCCGACGGGCCGCCATCGGTGCCCGCGGGCCCAAGCAGCCAGAACAGCGCGACCAGGAACAGCCAGACGCCGGTCAGGGTAAAGCCGACCGTGGTCAGGCGGTCTCGGTTGGCCAGGCTGGCGATGCGTGCAATCAGGGACATGGCGTCATCCGTACCGGATCTCGACGATTTCATAGCTGCGCTGGCCGCCGGGGGTGGTCACCTCGACGCTGTCGCCCTCGTCCTTGCCGATCAGCGCGCGCGCCAGCGGAGAGCGGATGTTCAGCAGCCCGCGCTCGATGTCGGCCTCGGCCTCGCCCACGATCTGATAGTTGCGCTCTTCCTCGGTGTCCTCGTCGATCAGCTTGACGCGGGCGCCGAACTTGATGCTGCCCGACAGTTTCGCGGGGTCGATGACCTCGGCGCGCGACAGCAGGCTCTCCAGCTCCTTGATGCGCCCCTCGACGAAGCCCTGCTTTTCGCGGGCGGCGTGGTATTCGGCGTTCTCCGACAGGTCGCCATGTTCGCGCGCTTCGGCAATGGCGCGGATGATGGCGGGACGTTCCTTGGATTTCAGCTGCCCCAGTTCGCGTTCCAGCGCTGCCGCGCCGGTGGGGGTCATCGGTATCTTTTCCATCGCTGCCCTGGTCCTTGTTGGGATGCGTTTGTCCTGCGGGTGCCAAACCAACGCCCCTGCCATTGCGGAATGGCAGGGGCGCGGAAGCTGATCGGGGACATGGTCACCAAAATGGCGCTCAATGCAAGCCTGCATGGCCCGAATCGCGCAATCGCACGCGGCCAACCGCCGCGTCACGATTGCCCCCGCCCGCCGGGGTCGCTATCTGTTTGGCAGCCAGATTGCCACGGAGGGGGCCCCAGCACATGACAGACCAGACCGAGATCGTTCGCGAATCGATGGAATACGACGTCGTGATCGTGGGCGCGGGGCCGGCGGGCCTGTCGGCCGCGATCCGGCTGAAGCAGATCGACGCCGAACTGTCCGTCGTGGTCCTGGAAAAGGGCTCGGAGGTGGGCGCCCACATCCTGTCGGGTGCCGTGCTGGACCCCTGCGGGCTGGACCGGCTGATCCCCGACTGGCGCGACAAGGGCGCCCCGGTCACCACCGAGGTGACCGACGACAACTTCTATGTCCTGGGCGAGGCGGGGCAGGTGCGCGTGCCGAACTGGCCGATGCCGCCGCTGATGTCGAACCACGGCAACTACATCGTCAGCATGGGCAATGTCTGCCGCTGGCTGGCCGAACAGGCCGAGGCCCTTGGGGTCGAGATCTTCCCCGGCATGGCCGCCAGCCAGGTGGTCTGGGACGGGGATCGCGTGAAGGGTGTCGTCGCCGGAGAGTTCGGCCGCGAACCCGACGGCAGCATCGGCGACGGATACGAGCCGGGGATGGAGCTGCACGGCAAGTACGTCTTCATTGCCGAAGGCGTGCGCGGCAGCTTGGCCAAGCAGATCGATGCGCGGCTGAACCTGTCGGCCCATGGCGATCCGCAGAAGTTCGGCCTGGGCATGAAGGAGATCTGGGAGGTTTCTCCCGACAAGTTCCACAAGGGTCGCGTCGTGCACACGATGGGCTGGCCCCTGGGCAAGAATGCCGGCGGCGGCAGCTTCATCTATCATCTTGAGAACAACCAGGTGCTGGTCGGCTTTGTGGTTCACCTGAACTATGCCAACCCGTACCTGTATCCCTACATGGAGTTCCAGCGCTTCAAGCACCATCCGATGGTCGCGGACCTCTTGGAGGGGGCCAAGCGCATCAGCTATGGCGCCCGTGCCATTACCGAGGGTGGCTGGCAGTCGCTGCCGCAATTGTCCTTCGACGGCGGCGTGCTGCTGGGCTGTTCGGCAGGCATGGTAAACGTGCCCCGCATCAAGGGCAACCACAACGCGATGATCTCGGGGATCGAGGCCGCCGATGCCGCCGCCGCCGCGATCAAGGCGGGGCGCGAGGGCGACCGGCTGACCGATTACGACGGCGCGGTGCGCGGCGGTGCCATCGGTGCCGACCTGAAGCGCGTGCGCAACGTCAAGCCGATCTGGTCGCGCCTTGGCCTGTCGGCCAGCCTGATGCTGGGTGCGGTGGACATGTGGACCGCCAACCTGACCGGCTGGAACCCCTTGGGCACCTGGAGCCACGGCAAATCTGACGCCGCCGCCACCGGCAAGGCGCGCGATCACAAGCCGATCGACTATCCGCGCCCGGACGGCAAGCTGTCCTTCGACCGCCTGACCAACGTGGCGTTTTCCTTTACCAACCACGAGGAAAGCCAGCCCTGCCACCTGAAGCTGCGCGACCCTTCGGTGCCGATCGCGGTGAACCTGCCGGAATATGCCGAACCCGCGCAGCGCTATTGCCCCGCAGGCGTCTATGAGGTGGTCGAGGATGCGTCGGGCCCGCGCTTCGTCATCAACTTCCAGAACTGTGTCCACTGCAAGACCTGCGACATCAAGGATCCCAGCCAGAACATCGTCTGGACGACCCCGCAGGGCGGAGACGGGCCGAACTATCCCAACATGTGACCGTGGTCCGATAAGGCAGGTCCAGGCGGGTTCCTTGTCCCGACCTGCCGGTGGCTTGCCGCCTTGCGCCCCGTGCCGGGGCGGTATGGCCCGTCTAGCCGCTGCGGCAGGTTCCGGCCCTTGGATCAGGGGCGCCCCTTAGGTCGCTGTCACAGGCGATCTTTCGGGCACGGGACCGGGACTGCGCATCCTCGCAGGTCTGGACCATCTTTTGCAGGATGGCGCAGATCTGGGGGTCGATGATCGTCATGACATGCTCCTCTTGGTCAGAAATGCACGCAGAGCGTGTATTGAACCATACGGTTCGGTCATTTGGCCAGACCAAACTCACCCGATCGGCGGATTGTCGTAGGCGCGGGCGCCGCGATCGCTGTCCCGGCAGATGGCTGTACAAATAGCCAAGTGCGCAAAATGGACAAACGGGGGTACACACATCGTGTAGTTGTTCGAGGTATCGAGTATGCAAGGTGTTCCGACGGAAACGACGTTTCGGCTGTCCATGTCCGACAAGGACTGGGAGATCATCGACACGGCGCTGACGGCTTATTCCCACAATGCGGTCTATCGCGACCTGCGCGACAAGCTGGACATGCAGGTCGCCATGGTCCGCGCGCTGGACGGTGCGACGCGCAGCGCCAAGGTCGCTGGCCACCGCGACGCACGCGACGACAGGGCGCGGACCCCGGCCGGGCCGCGTCAGGATCGCCGCTCGACCGCATAGGCCGGCGGGATCGCGATCAATCGAGGCGGGGCCGTCTGCGATGCAGGGTAGGCGGCGTCGGCTCCCGGACGGTGCCCGACCTGGGTACGCTTTGCCTTCGAAATCACTTGATGGAAGGTGGCATTCGGTATCCAACTCTGCGGATCAAAGCATCGCGCAGGAGGTGGCAAGTTATGCCCCGTATGACGCTGACGGGAATGCCGGGGCACCACCCGGTCGTTCTCAGTTTCGAGGCCGACACCCGGTTCACCATCGAGAACGGACCCGAGGGGGCGACCATCCTCGGCCTGCATCGGCAGGGGTCCCAGCAGATCGTCCATGTCCGCGAGACGCGCGATCAGATCATCGCGGCCCGCGCGGCAGCGCTGTCGAACGCGCCGTCCCGGTAGCCCGCAGGGCGTCAGGCCGGATCGCCGGACATCTGGTGCAGGGCATCGATGATCTGGTCCGTGTGATAGGGCTTTGGAAAGAACCGCGCACCGGGCGGCAGGTCGGCGTCCCTGACGCCCAGGATCCCCGACGCGACGATGATGCGGATGTCGGGCCAGGTGGCGCTGACATGGGCCGCCAGCTTCAGGCCGTTCATCGATCCGGGCATCTCGACATCGGTGAACAGGATGGCGATGTCGGAGGTGCCGTTCAGCGTGGCCAGCGCGGCGTCGGCCGACTTGGCCTCGTAGGTCCGAAAGCCCGCGTCGTGCATCATGTCGACGGCTTCCATCCGGATCAGGATCTCGTCCTCGACGACAAGGACGGCGTTGCGGGGCTGGGACATGATGGTTCTTCCGGGGATGGGGTGGCGGACGCTCAGTCCTGCTGCGTCAGGCCGGTCAGCGGTGATGTCAGTTCGAAACGCAAACCGCCGGGGTCATAATCCAGTTCCGCGATCCCGTCGAAGTATCCCGCAAGGGCCTGTTCGATCATCCGGCTGCCAAAGCCCTGACGGCGGGGCGGGGTGACGGTCGGCCCGCCATGTTCCTGCCAGGACAGGCGAAATCCGACAGGCTCCGCATGGTCGTCGCGGTCCCACCGGACCTGGACATGGCCCGTCTCGACGGACAGGGCGCCGTATTTCATCGCGTTGGTGGCCAGTTCATGCAGCGCCATGGTCAGGGCCAGCGCCTGCTTGGACCCCAAGGCCAGGTCCGGCCCCGCGACCCGGAAGCGGTCCGCGCTCATGCGGTGGGGGCCCAGGGCCGCCTCGACCACCTCGGTGATGGCGGTTTCTGTCCAGGTCGCCTTGACCAGGCGGTCATGGGCCTGCGCCATGATGCCGATGCGCGACTGGATGGACATGCGGGCCTGATCCAGCGTCTCGGCCTGGCGCAGGGTCTGCGAGACGATGGAATGCACCATCGCCATCGAGTTCTTGACCCGGTGGTTCATCTCTCCCAGCATCAGCTGAAGCTGTTCCTCGACCACCTTGATGCGGTTGATGTCCGTGCAGCTGCCGTACCAGCGGGTGATCCGGCCCGTCGCGTCGCGGACCGGCTTGGCGCGACCCAAGACCCACCGATATTCGCCGGACCGGTGCCGCAGGCGATACTCGATCTCGTAGGGCTGGCCGGTCTCCAGGCTTTGACGCCAGCGCGCCCATGTGCGGTCCTGATCGTCGGGATGGAACATCCCGGCCCAGGCCTCGCCGTCGGTCGAGCCTTCGGGCACGCCGGTGAACTCGTACCAACGATGGTTGTAATAGTCGTGAAAGCCGTCCGGGCGGGTCGACCAGATCATCTGGTCGACGGAATCGGCAATGGCGTGGAACTTGGCCTCGCTGTCGTGCAGCTGCGCCTCGCGGGTCTGCAGCTCATGCATGCGGTCGCGCGCCTCGTACTGCCGCGCGCGGGCCTTGAGGGCAGAGCGGACGGCGCGCACCAGCTCCTCCGCGTGCAGCGGCCGCGACAGCACCACCCCGTTCTGCAGCGCGTCGATGCGGGCCTTGGCCCGGTCCGATCGATGCCGCGACGTCCCGTTCGCCAGAACGATGAAGGGAACGTCCGACCAGGACGGCTGATCGGCCAGGGCCTGCTGCAGCAGCCCCTCATCCGCGGCGACCAGGGCCTCCTCGGTGACCAGGGCCACGCCGATGGTCACACCGACCAGCCCCGCCAGCGCGGGCAGGTCCCGTGCCTGGACCGACGCGATGCCGACCTTGTCCAGCAGCGCCGCGGCCACGGCGGCGTCGCGGCCCCGCGGCGCCAGGATCGCCACCGCCAGGGCCAGGTCGTCGCGCGCGGCCGACCGGTCGGTCACCGTGCCCGGTCCCTCTGCGGAGCGGTCGCCATCAGGTCGTTCTCGGTGCCCACCAGCACCGGGGTCCCGGACAGGATGCCCGAAAAGCCCCGGATCGGTGCGCCGATGACGATGCCGCCCCCGTCGATCCGTAATTCGCGGATCGTGCGTTCGTGGTCCGACGTGCGCGTCTTGATGACCGCGATCGACTTCCGCACCTCTCCGTCGGCCTCGAAAAAGCGCAGCATCATCATCGTGTCGGCCAGATAGCTGATGTCCAGATCCGACCGCAGATCGCCCGTCACCCCGTGCTGACCCAGGATCATCAGCGAGACCACGCCCTGCTGGGCCAGATAGCTGAGCAGTTCGTGCATCTGCAGCACCAGGAAATTGTCGCTTGGCATCGCGTGCAGATAGGCGTTCAGGCTGTCGATCACGACCAGTCCGACATCGTCCTGCTCGACCGCGCTGCGGACGGCGCTGGCGAACTCTCCGGGGGATAGTTCCGCCGGGTCGATCTGGCGGATCGTCAGCAGGCCGGCGTCGATGAACGGCTGCAGGTCCATGTTCAGCGCCCTGGATCGGGTCATCAGCGTGGCCAGCCGTTCGTCGAACAGGAAATAGGCCGCCTTCTGGCCACGCTGCAGGGCCGAGATCATGCAGCGCACGGCGGTCGTCGTCTTGCCCACCCCGGCAGGCCCCGCCAGCAGCGTGTTGGTTCCGGGAAACAGGCCGTCGCCCAGCAGCGCGTCCAGTCCGGCAAGCCCAGTGGTCACCGGTTCGGCCGAAAAGCGGCGGTGGTGATCGGCCGCAATCAGGCGCGGATAGACGCGGATGCCGCCGCGTTCGATGGTAAAGTCGTGATAGCCGCCGTGATATTTCAGGCCGCGCATCTTGACGACCCTCAGCCTGCGGCGCTCCGAGCCGAAATCGTTGGCCAGCTGTTCCAGCGAGATGACGCCATGCGCGATCGAGTGCAGCTGCAGGTCGCCGGGTTCGGCCGTGCGGTCGTCCAGCATCAGCACGGTGCAGTTCCGGCGCGCGAAGAAATGCTTCAACGCCAGGATCTGGCGGCGATAACGCAGCGGGTTCTGCGCCAGCAGGCGCAGTTCCGACAGGCTGTCCAGCACCACACGCACCGGGTCGGTCCGGTCCACCAGATCGAAGATGCCGCGCACCGTCTCTCCCAGCTCCACCTCGCTGGGATGCAGAAGCGACTGTTCGTGGTCGATGCCGAATTCGTCCTCGGCGATCATCTCGAAGACGTCGATGCCGTCCAATGTCAGGTCATGCGACCGCGCGACGGCCCGCAGCTCTGTCTCGGTCTCGGACAGGGTGATGTAGAGGCCGCGGTCACCCGCCTGGCGCCCCTCCATCAGGAACTTTAGCGCCAGCGTGGTCTTGCCCGATCCGGGCGTGCCTTCGACAAGATACAACCGTGATGGCGTCAGCCCGCCCAGCAGCACGGCATCCAGGCCGGGGGTTCCGGTGCGAAAGCGCGCGTCGATGTCCGCGCCTGCTTTTTCCTGGCTCATCTGCTGTCCCATGCTTTAGATGGTATCGGCCCGCGCGTGCCCCGGACACAAGGCGGATCCCTGTCCCGACCGGGTGCCGGTCGTCAAGCGCCAAAGGCGCAGTCTGATCATCACGCCTAATCCGTCGCCGCGGACAGCTCCACCTGATAAAGGATGGTCCTGGCACGGGACCGATGCCTGGACCTGCATCGATGCCGGTTTCGGATCATGCCGGCAACTGGCGCGCGATTTTTCGGGAACCCGGTTTACCGAAGGGCGTTGCCCTTGACGGTCACATGCGCGCACGACGCCGACCGGCCCTGATCCGAAAGCGAGGAAGCCATCATGATCACCCTGACCGTGAACGGGACGGAACACAGTTTCGATGGCGATCCCGAAATGCCGCTGCTGTGGTACCTGCGCGACGAGTTGGGACTGACCGGCACCAAGTTCGGCTGCGGCATCGCCCAATGTGGCGCCTGCACGATCCATCTGGACGGCTATCCGACCTTTGCCTGCATCACCCCCATCTCGATCGCGGATGGGTCGGACGTCCGCACGATCGAAGGTCTGGCCGAGAACGGCGACCACCCCGTGCAGGTCGCCTGGCGTGACCTGAACGTGTCGCAATGCGGTTATTGCCAGGCGGGGCAGATCATGCAGGCCGCGGCGCTGGTGGATTCCACCCCCGACCTGACCGACGAGGACATCGACACGGTGATGAGCGCGAACCTGTGCCGCTGCGGCACCTATCCGCGCATCCGTGCCGCCATCAAGCAGGCCGCCGAAGCGAGGACCGAATGATGTCGAACCGTGTCCCCGAATCCCTCCGCATCGCCAATGTCAGCCGCCGGTCCCTGCTGCTGGGCATGGGGGCTGGCAGCCTGGTCCTTGCCATTGGACTGCCGCGCCCGGGCCGCGCGCAGGACGTGCCCGTCCAGTTCGGCGCCGACGCGATGCCCAACGGCTGGCGTGACGATCCGAACGTCTTCGTCTCGATCGCCGAGGACGGTATCGTCACCGTGACCGTCCACCGTTCCGAGATGGGGCAGGGTGTGCGCACCTCGATCGCGATGGTCGTGGCGGACGAGCTGGAGGCCGACTGGGACATGGTCCGCGTGACCCAAGCCCCCGGCAACGAGCCGCGCTATGGCAACCAGGACACCGACGGTTCGCGCAGCCTGCGGCATTTCTTCGGCCCGATGCGCCGTGCCGGGGCTTCGGCCCGGACCATGCTGGAGCAGGCGGCGGCAGAAGCGTGGGAAGTGCCCCTGTCCGAAGTGCGCGCCGAGGGGCATGTCGTACGTCATGCCGGATCGGACCGCACGATGGGCTTTGGCGAACTGGCCGCCGCCGCCGCCGCCCTGCCGGTTCCCGACCGCGAGGCCCTGCGCCTGAAGGACCCCGCGACGTTCCGTTACGTCGGCAAGGCCGATATCGGGCTGGTCGACAATGACGACATCACCCGCGGCACCACGACCTATGGGATCGACGTGCGCCGCGAAGGCATGCTGTATGCCGTCATCGCCCGCCCGCCGGTCTTTGGCGGCAGCGTGGCCAGCCTGGACGACAGCGCCGCCTTGCAGGTGCCCGGGGTCGAGCGGATCGTGCGGCTGGACCCGCCCGCCATCCCCACGGAATTCCAGCCGCTTGGCGGTGTCGCGGTCATTGCCCGCAACACCTGGGCTGCCATCAAGGGGCGCGAAGCGCTGGTCATCGAATGGGAGGATGGGCCGCATGCCGCCTATTCCTCGGATGACTTCAGGGCAGAGCTTGAGGCGGCGGTGCAGACCGGCGACGGCAAGCTGATCCTGAACCGGGGCGACGTCGACGCGGCCCTGGCCGAGGCAGAGATCCGCGTGGTCGCCGAATACTATATCCCCCACCTGGCGCAGGCACCGATGGAGCCGCCAGCCGCCGTGGCCGATGTGCGCGACGGGTCCTGCGAGGTCTGGGCCTGCGTGCAGGCGCCGCAGGTCACCCGCCTGCGCCTGGCACAGCGGATGGACCTGCCCGAGGAGGACGTGACCGTCAACGTCACCCTGCTGGGCGGTGGTTTCGGCCGCAAGTCCAAGCCCGACTTCGTGCTGGAGGCCGCGATCCTCAGCCGCGAGATGGGCGCCCCGGTCAAGCTGACCTGGACGCGCGAGGACGATCTGCACCACAGCTATTACCACACCGTCTCGGTCGAGCGGCTGGAGGCGGGGCTGGACGCACAGGGCAAGGCCGTGGCCTGGCTGCACCGCACCGCCGCCCCCACGATCGGGTCGATCTTTGCCCCCGACCCCAAGGAGAAGCTGCCGTTCGAGCTGGGCATGGGGCTGACCAACATGCCCCTGGACATCCCCAACGTCCGGGCCGAGAACCCGCAGGCTCCGGCCCATGTGCGCATCGGCTGGTACCGGTCGGTGTCCAACATCCCGCATGCCTTCGCGATCCAGTCCTTCATCGCAGAACTGGCGGCCGCGGCAGGCCGCGATCCGCTGGAATACCTGCTGGAGACGATCGGCCCCGCCCGCCTCATCGACCCGAGCGAGATCGGCGATGTCTGGAATTATGGCGAGGACCCGGCGCGCTATCCCATCGACACCGGACGGCTGCGGGCGGTCACCGAAACCGTGGCCGAGGCGATCGGATGGGGTCGCCAGATGCCCGCCGGCAGCGGCCTGGGCATCGCCGCGCATTACAGCTTTGTCAGCCATGTCGCCGTGGCGGCCGAGGTTGAGGTCATGGACGGCGCGGTGCGCATTCCGCGCGTCGAGATCGCCATCGACTGCGGCGCGCATGTCAATCCCGACCGCATCCGCTCTCAGATGGAGGGGGCGGTCATCATGGGCGCGGGGCAGGCCCTGACGGCCGAGATCACCTTCCAGGACGGGCGCGCGCAGCAGGACAACTTTGACACCTACCTGATCCCCCGCATGGAGACCGCGCCACGGGAGATCAACGTGCATCTCGTGTCCTCGGGCGGCTATGACCAGCCTTTGGGGGGCGTCGGGGAACCGGGCCTGCCGCCCGTCGCCCCGGCCATCGTCAACGCGATCTTTGCCGCGACGGGCACCCGTATCCGCCGCCTGCCGGTGGCCGATCAACTTCGCAGCTGAGGACATGTCCATGACCCTGAAACAGATGCTTCTGGCCGGCGGCCTTGCTGTCCTGGCCGGTCCGGTGCTGGCGGATTGCGCCGACCGGATCACCTTCCTCGAAGAGGCGCTGGACGATGCGTCGCGGCTGGCCATCTCGGCCTCGACAGGCGGGCAGGGGGTCGCGGGCGCCCGCGAGGCCCAAGCCGTGACCGAGGAGACGGCAGAGGAACCCGTGCCCTATCAGGACGACGCCGCCGCGGCGGTCGAGGAGGCCGACGAGGCCGGGGACGGCGGCGAGGAGCTGATCGAGGCGCGGGCCCGCCTGGGCGAAGCCCGCACCCTGGCCCAGGATGGGGACGAGGAGGCCTGCACCCGGCAGATCAAGGAGATCCTTGTCGGCCTGATCGACGGGTGATCCGGCAGGCGCGGCCTAGTCCGAATGGAACACCTCGGTCAGGCCCGCCCACCATTCACCAGGGGCCCGCGTGTCCAGCGGGCGCTGCATCGGGCCACACAGCGCCCACCAGTCGCGCGTCACCGGATCGGCGGCAATGGCCGCATCGTCGGCCGCAAAATCGGTGCCGCGATATTCCCAATAGCTGAACAGCAGGTTTTCTGGCCGGCGCAGGTAGATCGAATAGTTGGTGATATGCGACCGCGACAGCCGGTCCAGCACCGCGGGCCAGACATCGGCATGCAGGCGGGTGTATTCGTCGATCCGGTCCGGATCGATCCCGATGACATGGGCCATGCGTTTCATGGGCGCAGTTCCTTCGCGTCAAGGTCGTAAAAGCGGGCGGCTGTCTGCCCAAAGACCGGAGCGCGATCGGCATCGGACAGGCCCGCGCACAGGGTCTGCGCGACCTGCAGCCAGTCGGCATAGGTGCCCGCAAGCTCCAGCACCGGCCAGTCGCTGCCCCACATCAGCCGTTCGGGGCCGAAGGCCTGCACGACATGGTCGAAGACTGGGCGCAGCGTGTTGGCGGACCAGCCGGCCCCGAATTCGTTGGCCAGCCCCGACAGCTTGCAGAACACCTGCGGATGGGCGGCCAGGGCGTCGATGCCCCGGCGCCAGTCCGGTCCGGGGTCCGTGCCGTCAAAGACGGGCTTGGCGCAGTGATCGATCACGATGGGCAGGGACGGCACCCGCCCGGCCAATTCCTCGACGACCGGCAGATGGCGGGGTGTGATCAGCGCGTCCAGCCGCAGCCCGGCCCCTGCGACGTGCCGCAGGGCGTCGATCACGCCGTCCTGCAGGATCCACCGGGTGTCGTCGATATCCTGCAGCATCGGGCGGATGCCGCGCAGCGCAGGGTGGACGATGCGCGACAGCTGGGCGGCCACGTCGCCGGTCAGGTCGATCCACCCGACGACGCCGCGGATCAGCGGCGACCGGTCGGCCAGCGCCAGCAGGAACTGCGTCTCGTCCAGCGTGGGGGCGGCCTGGACCAGCACCGTGCCGGTGACCCCAGCCGCCCGCGCCAGGGGTTCCAGGTCCGCAGGCAGGATGTCCCGCCGGATGGGCGTGACCTGATCCGTCATCCAGCCGTAATCGCCCCGGGCGATCCGCCAGAAATGCTGATGGGCGTCGATGATCACGGGAATGTCCTTGCCGGGTTGTGTCTCTAATCATAATAAACCGTATGGAGGCGGTCGTGGCGTGTCAACGCCCGACCCGGGAGGACAGGAGGCGGCATGAAGACCATCAGGATCGGCCGGACGGGGGTGGAGATCACCCCCATCGCGTTCGGCTGTGCCAGCATCGGCAACCTGTATCGCGAGGTCGCGGAGGAGGACGCGCAGCAGGTTCTGCAGGCGGCATGGGATGCGGGGATCCGCTATTTCGACACGGCGCCCCATTACGGGCGCGGCCTGTCCGAACAGCGGTTGGGGCGGTTCCTAGCGGGCAGGACGGGGGCCGTTCTGTCGACCAAGGTCGGGCGCGTCCTGACCCCAGCCGCCGCGCCGATCCCCGAGGCCGACAGCTATGTCCGCCCCGCGCAGAACGACGTGCATTACGATTATTCCGGTGACGGGATCGAGGAAAGTCTGGAGCAGAGCCTGGACCGGCTTGGCGTTGCGCGGGTCGACATCGTCTATGTCCACGATCTGGGCACCTATACCCATGGCACCGACAACGACCGGCATCTGCAGGCGTTCCTGGGGTCCGGGTATGAACGGCTGGTCCGGCTGAAGAAGGAGGGCCGCATCGGCGCATTCGGTCTTGGCGTCAACGAAACCGAGATCTGCCTGCAGGTGATGGATCACGGGCCGCTGGATGTGATCCTGCTGGCGGGGCGGCTGACCCTGCTGGACCGTTCGGCCGAGGACGCTTTGGTGCCGCGCTGTCGCATGGCCGGGACCAGTCTGGTGCTGGGCGGGATCTTCAACTCCGGCATTCTGGCGACCGGGCCCGTGGCTGGCGCGACCTATGATTACGGCCCAGCCCCGCAGCAGGTGCTGGACCGTGTGGCTGCCCTGCAGGATCAGGCCGCCGCGCAGGGAATGCCGCTTGCGACCGCGGCGTTGCATTTCGCGCGCGACCATCCCGCGGCGGCGGCGGTGCTGCTGGGCACGGCCAATCCTACGACCTTGCGCCGCAACCTGAAGGCTCTGCGCTAGCCCAGGTCGTGATGGCGCAGGGATGACAGCAGCGTCGATTTCGACGTGCGCAGGTGCTGGCGCGCGGCATCCAGCGCGCGGCCGGCGTCGCGGGCCTCCAGCGCGTCGATGATCGCCAGGTGTTCCTGGATCGCGGCGCCGTTGCGCTGCTTTTCCTGCGTCTTGTCCCACATGTAGTGATAGTGGAAGATCAGCGAGATGACCTTCTGGAACTCGGCCACGAAGCGGTTCCGGACGACGGCGTTGATGGCCTCGTGGAACGCCTCGTCCAGCTTGGAGAACTCGTGGAAATGCGTGTCGATCTGGTCCGCCAAGGCCAGGTGCTGGACGCGCAGCGTGGCCAGCCGTGGCCAGACGGGGTGATCGACCGGCGCCTCGACCAGCTTGGCGATCGCGTCCAGTTCCAGGACCAGCCGAAAGTCCGACAGCTCGACCGCGAATTCCTTGGTGAAGCCGCGCAGCATCCAGCCGCCCTTGGGCCTGCGTGCGACCAGGCCGAACCGGCTGAGCCCGGCCAGGAACTCGTTCAGCTGATGCTGGGTGACGCCGAAGGTCCGCGCAAGCTCGGCCACCGACAGCGGCGTTTCGGCGGGCACGTCGAAGCGCAGGATCCAGTCCAGGAACCGCTGCTCCAGCGCCTGCAGGCCGTCAGCGGCGCGGATCACGGCGATCCGGTCGTCCTGGTCCGGCATGCGCAGCACCCGCTTGGCCCTCCCGTCCAGCGCGATCACCCCCAGCTCCGCCAGCCGCGCCAAGCAGCGGCGGACGACGGTGCGGCTGACCCCGGCGATCTCGCTCAGCGCGGCCTCGGCGGGCAGGTCGGCCCCCGGGGTCAGGGTCGCGCAGTGGTCCAGAAGGCGGTTGTACGCCTCGCGATAGCGGGTGTCGCTGCGGGCCATGGTCGGGGTTTCCTTGGGTCAGGCGGTTCTTGTCTTAAATTATTAAAAACAATTGACAGGTGCAAGGTGCCTGCACATGCTTTGCCGACATCAGGACGAAATCGGTCGGGGAGGAACGATGACGGACGCAACCAAGCCCTGGGCCGACGGCAAGGCGCGTCGGCTGACGATCGCCCGCGACCAGCTGCACCGCGCATCGGCCCTGCTGACGCTGGTTCTGCTGATCATCGGCTTTGCGATGGCCAGCCCGGCGTTCCTGTCGGTCAACAACGGACTGACGGTGCTGTTGCAGACATCGGTCATCGGGCTGCTGGGGATCGGGCTGACCATGGTCATCATCACCGGCGGGATCGACCTGTCGGTCGGCTCGGTGCTGGCGCTGTCGGGCGTGGTATCGGCGATGGCGGTCAAGGCCGGCCTGCCGGTGGTGCCTGCGATGTGCGCAGGCGTCCTGGCCGGCGCCGCCTGCGGTGCGTTCAACGGCCTTGTCATCACCCGGCTGCGGATTCCGCCCTTCGTGGCGACGCTTGGCATGATGCTGATCGCGCGCGGCGTGGCGCTGCAGCTGACCGGGGCCACGCCGATTTCGCAGCTGGGCGCGGGCTTCGGGCGGCTTGGCAACGGCGCGCTGTTCCGCGTGGTCGAGATGCAGCCGAACGGCTTTCCGCGCGTGATCTTTCCGGGCATCCCCTATCCGGCCATCCTGCTGCTGGTCGTGGCGGTGGTCGCGACCTATCTGCTGCGCCGCCGCCAGATCGGGCGCCACATCTATGCGACCGGGTCGAACGAGGAGGCCGCGCGCCTGTCCGGCGTGAATGTCGACTGGACCAAGATGTACGCCTACACGATGTCGGGCGCGTTGGCGGGGCTGGCGGGCAACGTGCTGATGTCGCGCCTGGTCACCGCCCAGCCAAGCGAGGGGGTGATGTACGAACTGGATGCCATCGCGGCGGCGGTGATCGGCGGCGCGTCCCTGTCGGGGGGCGTGGGCACCGTCGCGGGCACGATGATCGGTGCGTTCATTATCGGCATTCTGCGAAACGGTCTGAACATGTCGGGCGTGTCCGCCTTCATCCAGCAGATCGTCATCGGCTTCGTGGTCATCGGCGCGGTCTGGATCGATCAGGTCCGCAACCGCCGCTAGGCCCGTATCATCATCATCGGAGGAGGAACCAAGATGACACTGCTGAAGACATGCCTGGCCGTATCCGCCCTTGCCCTGACCGCCGCCGGCGCCCAGGCCGGAGAGATCGCGGTCATCGTCAAGACGACCAACTCGAACTTCTGGCAGAACGTGAACCTGGGCGCCCAGGCCGCGATCGAGGGCCAGTCCGAGCATACGCTGAGCTTTGACGGTCCGGCCGCGGAAAGCGCGGTGGCCGACCAGGTCAGCCTGGTCGAGAACGCCATCAACCGCGGCGTGGCCGGGCTGGTCCTGGCCCCGTCCGACCCCGAGGCGCTGATCCCCGTGGTGCAGCGCGCCTATGAATCCGGCATCCCGGTCGTGATCATCGACAGCGCCCTGGGCGAGGGCGTAGAAGGCGCGTTCCAGGCCTTCCTGTCGACCGACAACTGCGCGGCCGGAGAGCAGGTGGCCAAGCGTATGATCGACGAGGCCGGCACAACCGGCAAGGTGGGGATCATGTCCTATGTCGCGGGCGTCGGGTCCGAGATCGGGCGCGTCGGCTGCTTCACCACCTACCTGCAGGAGAATTCCGACCTGGAGATCGTGGGTCCGCTCTATTCGCAAAGCCAGATGGCCAACGCGCTGAACCAGACCACCGACATGCTGGCGTCGAACCCGGACCTGGTCGGCATCTTCGGGGCGAACGAACCCACGGCCGTCGGCATGGGGCGCGCGATCGAGCAGGCGGGCAAGGCGGGCCAGCTGACCGCCCTGGGCTTTGACGGCAACGAGGACCTGCAGCAGTTCGTGCGCGACGGCGTGCTGACGGCGACGGCGGTGCAGGGATCGTTCGCCATGGGCGAGATGGGCGTGCAGACCGTGATGGACATCCTGGCCGGAGAGACGGTCGAGCCGTTCATCAACACCGGCGTGGTGATGGTCGACAAGGCCAACATCGAGTCCGACGAGGCCAGGAACGTCCTCTACTGATGCTGCCGGGGACCGCCCGCGCGGTCCCCGATCACCGACACGTTGCAAGGGGCACGCCCATGTCAGACCAGCCGCTGGTCCAGATGATCGACATCGAAAAGCATTTCGGCGGCGTCCGGGCCGTCGATCATGTCTCGGTCAGCCTCTATCCGGGCGAGGTGGTGGGCCTTCTGGGGCATAACGGCGCGGGCAAGTCCTGCCTGATGCGCATCCTGTCGGGCGCCATGACCCCCAGCAGCGGAGAGATCCGCGTGAACGGCACGGCGGTCCGCTTTGCCGAACCCAACGACGCCCGCGCCAAGGGGATCGAGACGATCTATCAGACGCTGGCCTTGGCCGATCATCTGGACGCGCCCAGCAACCTGTTCCTGGGGCGGGAGCTGAAGACCCGGTTCGGCAACCTGGACGACGCGGCCATGCTGCGCGCAGCGCGCGAGGTGCTGGCCCGGTTGAACCCCAACTTCCGCAACCTGCGCGACCCCGTGTCCAGCCTGTCGGGCGGCCAGCGCCAGGTGATCGCGATCGCGCGTGCGATCTATTTCGACACCCGCGTGCTGATCATGGACGAACCCACCGCCGCCCTGGGTCCGTCCGAGACGGCGATGGTGGCCGACCTGATCCGCAAGCTGCAGGCCGACGGGATCGGGATATTCCTGGTCAGCCACGACATCCATGACGTGTTCGATCTGTGCGACCGGGTCGTGGTGATGAACAAGGGCCGCGTCGTGGGCGCCCATGCCATCCGCGATGTCAGCAAGGACGACGTCCTCAGCCTGATCGTCAAGGGAGAGCTGCCGTCCGACTGGTCCGCCCGCAGGCCGGAGCCGGTGCAATGAAGGACGCATCCGCCACCACGATGGCATGCGGCGTCTGCGTCGAACCCGGCCGGTTCCGCATCGAGACGCGCCCCCTGCCAACCCATGCCCCCGAGGGCTGGGTGCTTGTTGACATCGCCGCCATCGGCATCTGCGGCACGGATTACCACATCTTCGAGGGCAAGCATCCCTATCTGGATTATCCCCGCGTGATCGGGCACGAGCTGTCCGGGCATGTGGCCAGCGGACCGGATGCCGGGCGCCTGGTCGTGGTGAACCCATACCTGTCCTGCGGGGCCTGCCGTGCCTGCCTGCGCGGCAAGCCCAACTGCTGCGCCGCGATCGCGGTGCTGGGCGTGCATCGCGACGGCGGCATGTGCGCGCGGATCGCGGTTCCGGCGGGCAACCTGTACCCCGCCGACGGGCTGAGCGTGCATCAGGCCGCGATGGTCGAGTTCCTGGCCATCGGCGCCCATGCCGTCGCGCGTTCGGGCGTGGGGCCGGGCGATCTGGCGCTGGTGACGGGGGCGGGGCCGATCGGGCTTGGCACCGCGCTGTTCGCGCGACTGGCCGGGGCCCAGGTGCATCTGATGGATCTCAGCGACCGGCGGCTGGCGCTGGCGCGGCGACTGTGCGGGTTCGACCAGCTGCACCGTCCGGGCGACGACATCCTGACCGGCGAATTGGCGCAGGGCTTCGATGTCGTCTTCGACGCGACCGGCAGCGCGCCGGCCATCGAGGCGGGCTTTCCCCTTGTGGCCCATGGCGGCAGCACGGTGCTGGTCAGCGTGGTCAAGGGCGACATCCGCTTTTCGGATGCCGAGTTCCACAAGCGCGAGGCCCGCATCATCGGCAGCCGCAACGCGCAGGCCCCCGATTTCGACCGGGTCATCGCGGCCATTCGCGACGGGCTGATCCCCACCGATGCGCTGCTGTCCGAGGTCGTGCCGCTGGCCGATCTGCCCGACCGCTTTGCCGCGCTGGTCGATGACCGCGACGACATCGTCAAGATCCTGGTGACCCCGTGACACAAGCCCCGCCGACCGCCATCCGCCTGCATGACCGCGACAACATCATGGTCGCCCTGATCGCCCTGGCCCCCGGCGCGCCGCTTGATGCCGGATGCGCCGCGACAGAGGCGATCCCCGCGGGCCACAAGGTCGCCATCCGCCCCATCGCGCCCGGCGAACCGGTCCTGAAATACGGTCAGGTCATCGGCATCGCCACCCGGCCCATCGCGGCGGGGGCGCATGTCCATGTCCAGAACCTGGGCATGGGGGCGCACAAGCAGGATCACGGCTTTGGCAGCGCGGCGGGTGCGCTGCCGGCCCCCGATGCGCCGGCGTCCTTCCAGGGGTTTCACCGGCCGTCGGGGCGGGTGGGCACGCGCAATTATGTGGGCATCCTGACCTCGGTCAATTGCGCGGGATCGGTCGCCCGCTTCATCGCCGAGGAGGCAGAGCGTCAGGGCTGGCTGGCCGATTACCCCAACGTGGACGGCATCGTGCCCATCGTGCACGGCACCGGCTGCGGCATGTCCGGCAAGGGCGAAGGGTACGAGACGCTGTTCCGCACCATCGCGGGCTATGGCCACAACCCCAATTTTGGCGCCATCCTGATGGTGGGCCTGGGCTGCGAGGTCATGCAGATCCCCGACCTGATCGACCGGCGCGCGCTGAAGGACAGCGCCCGGTTCCGCTATATGACCATCCAGCAGACGGGCGGCACGCGGGCCACCGTCGACAAGGGCGTGGCGATCCTGCGCGAACTGGCCGCCGAGGCGGACCGTGCCACGCGCCGGACCGCGCCGGCATCCGCGCTGGTGATGGGCATGCAATGCGGGGGGTCGGACGGCTATTCCGGGATCACGGCCAACCCGGCCCTGGGGATCGCCTCTGATCTGCTGGTGGCGCAGGGGGGCATCTCGATCCTGTCGGAAACCTCCGAGATCTATGGCGCCGAACATCTGCTGACCCGTCGCGCCGATCCCGAGACCGGCCGCAAGCTGATCGACCTGATCGAATGGTGGGAGGATTACACCGCCCGCAACTTCGGAGAGATGGACAACAATCCCTCGCCCGGCAACAAGCGCGGCGGCCTGACCACGATCCTGGAAAAGAGCCTGGGCGCCGTGGCCAAGGGGGGCAGCGCGCCGCTGTCGGCGGTCTATCGCTATGGCGAACCCATCGACCGGCCGGGCTTCGTCTTCATGGACAGCCCCGGCTATGACCCCTGTTCGGTGACGGGGCAGGTCGCGTCGGGGGCCAACCTGATCGCCTTCACCACCGGGCGGGGCAGCGTGTCGGGCTATCGCCCGGTGCCCTGCATCAAGATCGCGTCGAACCCCGACCTGTGGCGCCGGATGGAGCCGGACATGGATGTCGATTGCGGTGCGATCCTCTCCGGGGCCACCCTGCAGGAGAAGGGGCACGAGATCTTCGACCTGATGCTGGCCGTCGCCTCCAGTGCCCCGACGAAAAGCGAGGCGCAGGGCTTCGGCGCGGTCGAGTTCGTGCCCTGGCAGATCGGCGCGGTGATGTAAGTGAAAGGACAGCGAATGATACCAACCCCCATGACCGGACAGCGCGTCGTGATCACCGCGGCGGCCCAGGGGATCGGCCGCGCCAGTGCGCTGGCCTTCGCCGCGGCGGGCGCCGAGGTGATCGCCACCGACATCAACATGGACGGGCTCTCGACGCTGGACGGGTGCCGCACCGCGCGCCTGGACGTGCTGGACGGCGCCGCCGTGGCCGCGTTCTTTGCCGATCTGGGACCAGTGGACGTGCTGTTCAACTGCGCCGGGGTCGTGCATGCGGGGGGCATCCTGGAGGCATCCGAGGCCGACCTGGAATTCGCATTCGACCTGAACGTGCGATCGATGATGCGCACGATCCGGGCGGTCCTGCCGGGGATGGTCGACCGGGGGCGGGGGGCGATCATCAACATGTCCTCGGTCGCCTCGTCCATCAAGGGGGTGCCCAACCGCTTTGCCTATTCCACCACCAAGGCCGCCGTCCTGGGTCTGACCAAGTCGGTCGCCGCCGACCATGTGGGCCACGGCATCCGATGCAACGCGATATGCCCCGGCACGGTGCAGTCGCCGTCGCTGGATGACCGCCTTGCCGCGACGGGCGATGCCGTGGCGGCCCGCGCGGCCTTCGTCGCGCGCCAGCCCATGGGGCGCATCGCCGATGCGGCGGAAATCGCCGATCTGGCCGTGTATCTGGCGGGCGCGACCTATACCACGGGCCAAGCCGTCTGCATCGACGGCGGCTGGACACTCTGACCCAAGGAAGACGACATGAAACTTGTTCGCTTTGGTGCCGCGGGCGCCGAGAAACCCGGCCTGATCGACGCGGACGGCCAGATCCGTGACCTGTCGGCGCATGTGTCGGACCTGTCCGGACAGGCGCTGCATCCCGATGCACTGGCCGGCCTGGCGCGCCTTGATCCGGCGACGCTGCCGCTGGTCCAGGGCGATCCGCGTCTGGGCCCGCCCGTCGCGGGCACCGGCAAGTTCATCTGCATCGGCCTGAACTATGCCGACCATGCCGCCGAATCCGGCATGCAGGTCCCGCCCGAGCCGGTGATCTTCATGAAGGCCACCAGCGCGATCTGCGGCCCGAACGATCCGATCATCATCCCGCGCGGCAGCGAAAAGACTGACTGGGAGGTCGAGCTTGCCGTCATCATCGGCAAGCCTGCCAAATATGTCGATGAAGCCGACGCCATGTCCCATGTCGCGGGCTTTGCCGTGACAAACGACGTGTCCGAACGGGCGTTCCAGACCGAACGCGCGGGCCAGTGGACCAAGGGCAAGTCCTGCGACAATTTCGGCCAGATCGGCCCCTGGCTGGTCACCCCGGACGAGATCGCCGATCCCCAGGATCTGGCGATGTGGCTGAGCGTGAACGGTCAGACGATGCAGGACGGGTCGACGGCGACAATGGTCTATCAGGTGCCGTTCCTGATCCATTACCTCAGCCAGTTCATGACCCTGCATCCGGGCGACGTGATTTCCACCGGAACGCCTCCGGGCGTGGGGATGGGGATGCGGCCGCAACGCTTCCTGTGCGCGGGCGACGTCGTCGAGCTGGGCATCAAGGGGCTGGGCCGGCAGCGCCAGGAGGTCATTGCCGACCCGGCCTGATGGGCGCATGCCGTAGCCCGTGACGCCTGGCCCCGCGTGGGACGGGCGTCACGGGCCGATCCCGGTCAGACGAAGATCAGGTCGTTGCCCAGCCCGTCGATCGTCATGTTGCGCACCGTCAGCACGTCACCGTCCCCAAGATCGAAGACGACGTTCGCGCCGACCTGCGCGGCATGGTTCCGCGCCTGCGCCAAGCTGGCGATCCCGAAGTTGACCATGCGGATCGTGTCGATGTCGTCCTGAAAATCCATGACCGCATCGCGCCCGGCACCGTGACCGAAGACGAAGACATCGGCCCCCGCGCCGCCCCACAGCTGATCGCGTCCCGCACCCCCATTCAGGCTGTCGTTTCCGGCCCCACCGTCCAGGCGATCATCGCCCTGCCTGCCGTGAAGGATGTCCGCACCGAACCCGCCGCGGATCACGTTCGCCCGGGCGTCGCCCAGCAGGATGTCGTTTCCCATCCCGCCGTGAATGTTCTCGACATTGTGGATCACGTCGGTCCCGTGCCCCGTGGCCTGCGCGCCGGTCATGGCCAGATCGATCCGCGCGGCCCGCGCCTGACCCATGAACGAAACCCAGTCCGTTCCCGCGCCGCCATCGATCGTGTCGTTGCCCGCCCCACCCCAAAGCATGTCGTTGCCGACCCCGCCATGCAGGACGTCGTTTCCGTTCCCGCCGAAAAGGCTGTCGGCCCCGCCGCCCCCGGCGATCGTGTCCGCGCCACCCGCGCCGCGCAGGATGGTATCGGCCCCATTGCCGGTCATGCGGTTGGCCAGATCGTTGCCGATACCGGTCACCCGCCCCGTGCCGGTCATCACAAGATGCTCGACATGGGCGGACAGCGCGTGGGACACGCCGGCATGCACCACGTCCCGACCGCCGTTCGCCGTTTCGATCACCCGGTCACCCGCGTTGTCGACGTGATAGACGTCGTCGCCGGCCATGCCGTGCATCCTGTCGGCGCCCGCCATGCCGTCGATGACATCATTGCCCGACAGCCCGAACATCGTGTCATTTGCCGCGGTCCCGCGCAGGCGATCGGCACCCGCGCTGCCGATGATGCTGCCCGGAGGGGCATCGGCGGGGAACAGCGGAAAGCCGGGGACCGGATCGGGGGTCGGACCCGGCCCGCCGACCACGGGGTCGGGGGGAACGCTACTGCCGTATTCGCCGGGCCTGATCTCTGCCCCGGCGATGCGGGCGACCAGGGGTTCTCCGGGATCGGTCCATCGTCCGGCCCAGCCTTCCTGCCCCGGGGCCACCGCCCACAGATCGACATAGCTGGACATGGGGCCGATGTTCCAGATGCCGCCGGGCATGTCCGCGGCGCTGAATTGCGCCACGACCCGCCCATCTACATAGAAGACGGCGGAACGGTCGGTCACGGTGACTTCGTAGGTGTGAAAGCCTTCCGCCGCGTCAAAGCCCAGGTCGATCACCGCGCGCCGCTGGCCGGCGTCATTCAGCGTGACGTGGTTTCCGGCAGCGTCCTCCATGTGGATGGCCAGCTGGACCTGCGTGGTGTCGCCCCCCACGAATTCGAAATCGAATTCGACCCAAGGCTGATGCTGCCAGTCCGCCTTGTAGGTGAACAGTCCGAATACCGCGCCCGGTTGCATGTCGGGGGCCTGCACGGTCCATCCCCATGTTCCGGTGGTGGCGATCTGGGCGCCCTGAATCTCGCCGCCCTGATAGGGACGGGGCGATCCGGATGGGGACCGGCCCAGGACCAGTTCGATGGCACCATCCGCGCCGACGCGGACATTGTCGTCCGACCACTGCATGATGCTTGATTGCCCGGCCGCCCAGTCCGAGATCAGCCAGCTGTCATTGTCGTGCTGTTCGCCGATCTCGTACAGATCAAGGGCAGGGGCGGTCGGGGTCGTGGTCATGCTCACCTCAGATGGTCGCAGGGACGGCGGCGGCCGAGACGGGCAGGGCAGCACGCGGCCCGATCAGGAAACCGGAAGGCTCAGTATGACCCGGACACCCTAATGCAACTTTAACGCGATCTTGCGCTGCGCGGTTTGTGCTTTGCCCCATGTGGGACGAACGCAAGCTAAGGAACGGCGTCGGATCTGCCAGAACAGCGCGATATTCTGTCGGCGAACTATATCAAGGGCCCTGTTAAAGGTGATCGGAAGATCCAGCATGAGACACACTGCGTTGCGTGCTGCCCCTGTGGGAATACGGTTCGCAAATCTAATCTACGCGATACCTGAGGCGTAGAGTGGGGAGTGTACCGTCGGATAAGGCGTAAAATGTTGATGCGCTTGCTATCTTATCAAAACTCTAAAAAGCTTTCAGAAAGCAATCGCGTACGACGGCTATGGCAATATCAAGACTTTTATTAACAACTTAGGCGTGAATTATTAGTTTATATTCAACCTTATATTATATTGACGTATTGCACCATATGCACAAGTCTAAGACGTGCGTATCGATTGTCAGAGATAAGGTCCGTCCCGTCGCCGGTCGTTCCCTTGTGTCACAGGTTACCAGTCAGGCAACGTGCCCGTCCGTCATGACCTCTGGTCTGTGCGGACGGGCGTCCGCGATGCCGATGCCCAGGCAAATGCCAGCACCGAGAATCCTCCGCAGAGTGCATAGGCCGTGAGGCATTCCCAATATGCGAACCCGTTGAACAGGAACAGCATCATGACGCCGATGGCCACGGCTAGGGCAAAGGCAAGATTGGCTGCGATCATCCGACCCCTCCATTCGATAGCCGACCCCCTGCAAGGACAGATGGCCACAGCATTTCATTCAGAAACCAAAATACCAGCGAATGACCGTTTCGATCTTGGTTAACTGATCGTACCATGCACATTGGCAAAACGCCTAGGCAGAGGTGACATCCGCGACAAAAGCGGCGAAATCATGCCGTTACATGGTTCGATTTTCACGAATTGCTGCCGATGCCTCAATTTTCGGCAAGCGTGACGGTGCGTCGGCTAACAATTGCAAACTGATCGGGGCGGGTATCCCTCGTCGCCGTGCGCTACAGACAGCGCATCGTGCAGTCTTCAACGGCAACCGGCGATATGCCTCAAGGGACCCTGTCAAAATCCAAAACATGCGTGATTACTCGAACATGTGATGAAACCTTGGGGCAGGGGCGTTGCCTGCCTTGGCCCCGGCCGCTAGGCTTGCGGGCAACGCAAATGTGATTTCCGGAAGTGCCGCCCTTGACCCAGACCCGCCCCCTTGCTGCCCTGCTGCGTCTTGCCGTGCTGGCTGCGCTGACGACGGGAACCGCCCTGCCAGCTCTGGCGCAGGACGGCCCGCCCGAACCGAAGCCGACGCAGCAGCCCGCGCAGATCAGCGGCCTGGCCGGCCCCTATCTTGCCGCTCGCATGGCGACCGTAGAGAACGACTTTCGCGCGGCGGCGCGCTATTTCGTCATGGCGTCGGCGCAGGATCCGCAGGACGTCTATCTGCAGGACAGCGCGCTGGTCGCGCTGGCATCGGCGGGCGATGTCGATCAGGCGGTGGCCATGGCCGAACGGTTGTCCGACGAGGATCGCCCGACGGAACTGGCCGGCCTTCTGCGCCGCGCACAGTTGGTCCGGGCCGAGGACTGGCAGGGCGTGGTCGACCTGATCGATGCGACCCATGCGCCGGACGTCCCGCTGGACCAGGACCTGATGGACGGCACCATCCGTGCCTGGGCGCTGCTGGGTGCGGGACGCGCCACCGACGCCATCGCGGCATTCGAGGCGATGGCCGCGAATGCGGACCTGGCCCCCATCGTGAACTATCACCTTGCGCTGGCCCGGGCGCTGGCGGGCGACTATGAGGCCGCCGACCGCCTGATCGTGCAGTCCGAGGCCAGCGGCCACCTGATGGGCCTGACCGCCCGCGTCCAGATCCTCTCGCAGCTGGATCGCGGCGACGAGGCGCTGGCGCTGCTGTCCCAGATCGACGGGCTGGAGGCCGAGCCGCAGTTGCTGGCCCTGCGCCAGCGCCTGGAACAGGGGCAGCCGGTGCCCTTCGACGTGGTGGGCGGCCCGGCGGACGGGATCGCGCATCTGCTGCTGTCCTTTGCCTCGGCCCTGTCCAGCAGCCCGGACCCGGAACCGCTGGCGCTGATCCATGCGCGCCTGGCGTCCTGGATCGCGCCGCAGAACCCCGAGGCCCGGCTGACCACCGCGCAGCTGCTGCAGGACCGCCAGCAGTTCGACCTGGCCGAGGCCGAGTTCGACGCCGTCCGCCGCATGGGCGAGATGCGCCCCCAGGCCGAGCTGTCGCGCATCGACGCCCTGTCGCGCGCCCAACGCCCCGCCGAGGCGGAGCGTGCGGCCTTGGCGCTGACCGCGGCCTATCCGGGCCTGGCGCAGTCCTGGATCGCGCTTGGCGACGTGACCCGCCAGCAGGAGAAATATGCCGAGGCGATCCCAAGCTATGACCGGGCGCTGGACCTTCTGGCCGACGCCCCGCCCGAGGCGCGGTGGTTTCCGCTTTACGCGCGCGGCATCTCGCTGGAGCGTGCGGGCCAGTTCGACCGCGCCGAGGCCGACCTGCTGGCCGCGCTGGAGATCCGCCCCGATCAGGCCAGCCTGCTGAACTATCTGGGTTATTCCTGGATCGACCGGAACCAGAACCTGGACCGGGCGCTGGACATGATCAAGCGCGCGGTCGAGCTGTCGCCCGGCGACGGCTATATCCTGGACAGCTTGGCATGGGCCTATTTCCGGCTTGGCCGCTATCAGGAGGCCGTGGCACCGATGGAGCAGTCCATCGCCACGATGGCCGCCGATCCGCTGGTCAACGACCACCTTGGCGACATCTACTGGATGGTCGGTCGCCACCGCGAGGCGCAGATCCAGTGGCAGCGCGCCCTGTCGCTGGAACCCGGCGAAAGCGGAGAGGTCGATGCCGACCGCATCCGCGCCAAGCTGGATCGCGGCCTGAACGCGGTGATGGACGAGGAGGACGGCCCCGTCGCCAGCCACCCCACCCAGGCCCCGCAGACCGAGGCCGACGCGGCCGAATGATCATCGAGGCGGCCCCCGCCAAGCTGAACCTGGCGCTGCACGTGACGGGTCGGCGGCCCGACGGCTATCACCTGCTGGATTCGCTGGTCTGCTTTGCGGCGGTCGGCGACAGCATCGCCCTGACCCCCGGCCCGCTGTCCCTGAGCATCGACGGCCCCTTCGCGGCGGGCCTGTCCACCGATGACAACCTGTGTCTGCGCGCCGCGCGTCTGGTCGGGGGACAGGCCGCGATCCGGCTGACCAAGGCGCTGCCCGTCGCCTCGGGCATCGGGGGCGGGTCCGCCGATGCGGCGGCGGTGCTGCGCGGGCTGGCGCGGATGGGCCATCCGCTGCCCGAGGGGACCGAACGGCTTGGTGCCGACGTGCCGGTCTGCCTGGCCTCGACGCCCGCGCGCATGCAGGGCGTCGGAGAGGTGCTGACCCCGCTGCCCGCCCTGCCGCCGCTGCATCTGGTGCTGGTCAATCCCGGCATCGCGGTGCCCACCCCGGCGATCTTCGCGGGCCTGCGGTCGCGCGACAATCCGCCTTTGCCGCCCATTCCCGCCTTTGCCGATGTCGATGCGCTGCTGGGCTGGCTGGGCACCACGCGGAACGACCTGCAGCCCCCCGCGATCGCCGCGGCGCCGGTCATCGCCGACGTGCTGCAGGCGCTGGAAGGCCAGGGCGCGCGGCTGGCGCGGATGTCGGGATCGGGGGCCACCTGCTTCGGCATCTTTGCCGACCCCGGCGCCGCGGAGCGCGCGGCTGCGGCCCTTGCGCGCAACGGCTGGTGGGCGGTGGCGACCGAACTGGCATCCGCCCCGGCACGCGGCTAGACTGCGCCCGACCCGATCCCGGAGGAACCCATGCTGCGCCTTGGCGTCAACATCGACCACGTCGCCACCATCCGCAACGCGCGGGGCACGCCCTGGCCGGACCCGCTGCGGGCCGCGCTGATCGCCCAGGCCGCGGGCGCGGACGGCATCACCGCCCATCTGCGCGAGGATCGCCGCCATATCAGCGACGCCGATATCGACGCGCTGATGGCCAACCTGACGCAGCCCCTGAACTTCGAGATGGCCGCCACGATGGAGATGCAGGCCATCGCCCTGCGCCATCGTCCGCATGCCGTCTGCATCGTCCCCGAAAAGCGCGAGGAGCGCACGACCGAAGGCGGACTGGATGTCGCGGGCAACGACAATGCGCTGGCGGGATACATCGCGCCGCTGCGCGAGGCCGGCTGTCGGGTGTCACTGTTCATCGGTCACGAACCCGCCCAGATCCGCGCCGCCGCCCGGATCGGCGCGGCGGTGGTCGAACTGCACACCGGCGCCTATTGCGACCTGGACACCGAAGGCCGCCACGCCGAGCGCGACGCCGAACTGGCCGCCCTGCGCGAGGGTGCCGCGCTGGCCCATGACCTGGGGCTGGAGGTCCATGCGGGCCACGGGCTGACATTCGATACGGTCGGTCCCATCGCGGCCATTCCCCAGGTGGCCGAACTGAACATCGGGCATTTCCTGATCTCGGAATCGGTGTTCCTGGGGCTGGAGGGCGCAATCCGCGAGATGCGCGCGCGCATGGACGCGGCGCGGGCGTGATCCCTTTCCTGTCCAAAGACCCGTCGGGACGTACGGCATGATCCTTGGCATCGGCACGGACCTGGCGAACATCGACCGCATCCAAGGGACGCTGGACCGCTTTGGCGACCGGTTCCGCAACCGGGTCTTCACGCCGACCGAACTGGCCAAGGCTGCCCGCCGCGCCGACGAGGCCGGCACCCTGGCCAAGCGGTGGGCCGCCAAGGAGGCCTGCTCCAAGGCGCTTGGCACGGGTCTTGCCATGGGCATCAGCTGGCGCGACATGGCGGTGACGAACCTGCGGTCGGGCCAGCCGGTCATGGCGCTGACGGGCTGGGCCGCGGACCGGCTGGCGGCGATGACGCCCGCCGAACATCACGCGGTCGTGCATGTCACGCTGACCGACGACCACCCCTGGGCGCAGGCCTTCGTGGTGATCGAGGCGCGTCCCGGCCCTGCGCCTGCTTGACTTTGACCCTGTGCCCGGCCCATGAACACGCGACGCAGGGCCCCCGGCCCGAGGGATAAGAGGACCACGCGGAATGGCAACGGCAGCGCCCGAGAAAAAGGACGGCATCTGGGAGACGATCAAGACGATCTTCTGGGCGCTGGTGATCGCGGGTATCTTCCGCACGCTGTTCTTCCAGCCCTTCTGGATCCCGTCGGGCAGCATGAAGGACACGCTGCTGATCGGCGACTTCCTGTTCGTGAACAAGATGGCCTATGGCTATTCGGCGCATAGCTGCCCCTTCTCGATGTGCCCGATCAGCGGCCGCATCCTGGAGCGCGAGCCCGAGCGCGGCGACGTGGCCGTGTTCCGCCACCCGACCCGCAACGTCGATTTCATCAAGCGCGTGATCGGCCTGCCGGGCGACACCGTGCAGATGCGCGGCGGCCGCCTGTGGCTGAACGGAGAGCCGGTCCAGGTCACCCCCGCCGGAGAGTTCATCGAGGTCAAGGAACAGCAGGGGCCGCAGGGCCTGATCCCGCGCTGCGTGAACGACCCCGTGCCCGAGGGCGGCGACTGCATCAGCGAACGCATGACCGAGACGCTGCCGGGCGGCAACACCCATGACATCTTGAACATCGTCGATGGCTGGGTGGCCGACGACACGCCGACCTTCACCGTCCCCGAAGGACAGTACTTCTTCATGGGCGACAACCGCGACAATTCCGAAGACAGCCGTTTCCCGGCCGAGATCGGCGGCCTGGGCTTCGTGCCGGCCGAATACCTGATCGGCCGCGCCGACCGCATCATGTTCTCGTCGGCGGGGCGGTCTCTGCTGTATTTCTGGACGTGGCGGTCCGACCGCTTCTTCAAGGCGGTGAATTGACGCCCTCGGCCGACATCCGGGCCTTCATGGCCCGTCTGGGGCATGAATTCGCGCGGCCCGAACTGCTGATCCGCGCGCTGACGCATGGCTCGATCGCCAGCGTCACGCGGCCCGACAACCAGCGGCTGGAGTTCCTGGGCGACCGCGTCCTGGGCTTGGTCATGGCCGAGGCGCTGTTCACTGCAGACACCGCCGCCAGCGAGGGCCAGCTTGCCCCACGCTACAATGCGCTGGTGCGCGGAGAGACCTGCGCCGCGGTGGCCCGCGAGCTGTCCCTGGGCGACGTGCTGAAGCTGGGTCGGTCTGAGATGCTGTCGGGCGGGCGTCGCAAGGACGCCCTTCTGGCCGATGCGATGGAGGCCGTGCTGGCCGCCGTCTATCTGGATGCGGGCTTCGATGCGGCCCGTCAGGTCGTGCTGCGCCATTGGGCGCCGCGTCTGGCGCGGGTCGATGCCGACAGCCGCGACGCTAAGACCGCCCTGCAGGAATGGGCCCAGGCCCAGGGCATGCCGCCCCCCGTCTATGAACAGACCGAACGCAGCGGCCCCGACCATGCGCCGGTCTTCCTGATCACCGTGCGGCTGGAAGACGGCCGCGACGCGCAGGCCCGCGGCACGGGCACCAAGCGCAGCATCGAACAGGCCGCCGCGCAATCGCTGCTGGACCGGCTGGAAGGACTGACATGACCGACGACGACATCGCCCCCGATCAGCCGCCCGCGGCGCTACCCGACGGGCCCACCCGCGCGGGCTTCGTCGCCCTGATCGGAGAGCCCAACGCGGGCAAGTCCACGCTGCTGAACCAGATGGTCGGCGCCAAGGTCAGCATCGTGACCCACAAGGTCCAGACGACCCGCGCACGCATCCGCGGCATCGCCATGCACGGCCCCGCGCAGATCGTCTTTGTCGACACGCCGGGCATCTTCCGCCCGCGCCGCCGGCTGGACCGCAGCATGGTCGCCGCGGCCTGGGGCGGGGCGTCGGACGCCGACATCGTGCTGGTGCTGGTCGAGGCGCATCGCGGGCTGACCGACGGCACGCAGGCGATCCTGGATCAGCTGGTCGACCTGGGCAAGGGGACGCCCGTCGCGCTGATCATCAACAAGATAGACCGCGTCAAGGCCGAGACCCTGCTGGCCCTGTCTCAGCAGCTGAACGAGGCCTATCCCTTCACCGAGACGTTCATGATCTCGGCCATGCGCGGCCATGGTTGCCAGCAGCTGCGCGGCTGGCTGGCCCGCAGCTTGCCCGAAAGCCCGTGGCTGTACCCCGAGGATCAGATCGCCGACCTGCCCATGCGCATGATCGCCGCCGAGATCACCCGCGAGAAGCTGACCCTGCGTCTGCATGAGGAGATCCCCTATCAGCTGACGGTGGAGACCGAGGCCTGGGAGGAGAAGGACGACGGCAGCGCCCGCGTCGAGCAGGTCGTCTATGTCGCCCGCCAGGGCCACAAGGGCATCGTCCTGGGCCGCGGCGGAGAAACAATCAAGGCCGTGGGTCAGGCCGCCCGCGTCGAGCTGGAGGAGTTCATGGGCCGCCGCGTCCATCTGTTCCTGCAGGTCCGCGTCCGCGAGAACTGGGAGAACGAGGCCGAACGCTATGACGAGATCGGCCTGAACTTCCGCGACGGCGATGGCTGAGGCCCGGCTGGCCGCGTCCCTGTGGGTCGCGGCCTATCTGGCCCGCCTGGCGCAGGCCACCATCCCCGCCTATGTGCTGGCGCGCGGCGACGACACGGCGGGGGCGATCGCGGTGAAATGCGCCCATCTGGACGGCACCGCCGCGCTGTGGATGCGCGAATGGGACATGGACAGCGACACCCGTCCCTGGGTCGCGACCGACAGGGGCACCGAGCGTGACATCGACGCTGCCATCGCCCGCCAGCGGTCCCGCGACCGCGACCTGTGGGTGATCGAGATCGAATCGCGCGACGGCACCACGCTGCTGGATCGCGACGGGCTGTTCTGACCTCTGGCGGGGTCGCGGTTTGCAGAATATGCATCACGCCATGAGCAGCACCCCGCAAACCGATTCGCCCAAGGGCCTTGCCTATGCCGTCGCGGCCTATGGGCTGTGGGGGTTCCTGCCGATCTACATGAAGGCGCTGGCGCATCTGCCCGCAACCGAGATCATCGCCCATCGCATCGTCTGGTCGCTGCCCATCGCGGCGGCCGTCCTGTTGTGGCAGGGCCGCGCGGCCGAGGTTGGCCAGGCCCTGCGCCAGCCGCGCCTGCTGGCGATGGCGGCGCTGACGGCGGTTCTGATCTCGGTCAACTGGCTGATCTATGTCTGGGCGATCTCGAACGATCACGCGCTGGACGCGGCGCTTGGCTATTACATCAACCCGCTGTTCAGCGTGTTTTTGGGCGCGACGCTGCTGGGGGAACGGCTGACGCGGGGGCAGATCGCGGCCATCGCGCTGGCGGCCACTGCGGTGATCGTGCTGACCGTGCAGGCAGGCAGCCTGCCGGTGGTGGCGATCGGCCTGACGCTGTCCTGGGGCCTCTATGCCTATTGCAAGAAAAGCCTGCCGCTTGGCCCCAACCAAGGCTTCACGCTGGAGGTGCTGCTGCTGACCCCGCTGGCGGCGGGCTTCCTGATCTGGCAGGCGCTGCAGGGCCAGTCGCATTTCACTGGCGCGGGCTGGGGCCAGGCGTTGTTGCTGCTGGGATGCGGGCCGGTCACGGCAATCCCGCTGCTGTTCTATGCCAACGGGGCCAAGCTGATCCGCCTGTCGACCATCGGCATCCTGCAATATATCGCGCCGACGATGATCTTTCTGTGCGCGGTGGTGCTGTTCGGCGAACCCTTCGACGGGGCCCGCCTGATCGCGTTCCCGATGATCTGGGCGGCGCTGGTCATCTACTCGGTGACGCTGGTCCGCCAGGCGGGCCAGAGACGCCGCGACCGTCGCGACCTGGCCGCCCGGCGCATGCAATAGGCACCCCATGCCGGCCGGGCGCGCGACCGCGGCCCGCGTGACGCCCTCTGGCCCCCGCAGGCCGGATCGCGCAAGCTGTGTCGGCGGACCCGGAGGCTGTGATGGAATGGCAGGCAGAAGGCACCGTGATCGGCCGCCGTCCCCATGGCGAGACGGCCGTCATCATCGACGTGCTGACCCTTGAACACGGGCGCCATGCAGGGGTCGTTCCCGGTGGGGCATCGCAGAAACGCGCCGCCATGCTGCAGCCCGGCGCGCGGCTGACCCTGCGCTGGCGCGCGCGCCAGTCGGACCAGCTGGGCAGCTTTGCCGCCGAGCCGCTGCGGATGCGGGCGGGGCTGATGGCCGATCCGACCGCGCTTGCCGGCCTGAACGCCGTCTGCGCGCTGCTGGTCTTTGCGCTGCCCGAACGCGATCCGCACCCGATGCTGGTCCAGCGGACCGAGGCGCTGCTGGACCAGATCGAGGCGGGTGCCGACTGGCCGCCCGCCTATCTGGCGTGGGAGATGCTGCTGCTGGACGAGATGGGGTTCGGCCTGGACCTTGCCAGTTGCGCGGTGACCGGCGCGACCGAGGGGCTGGCCTATGTCAGCCCAAGATCGGGCCGTGCGGTCAGCCGGCAGGGGGCGGGGGACTGGGCCGACCGCCTGCTGCCCTTGCCGGCGGTCATGGGCGGGGCGGGCGACAATCGCGGCCGCGATCTGGCCCAGGGGCTGGCCATCACCGGGCATTTCCTGGAACGGCGGATGGCGCCCGACCTGGTCGGACGCCCCTTGCCCGCCGCGCGGGGGCGGCTTGTGCGGCGCCTGCTGCGGCCCGCCGCGGGGCCGCAGGACGGCTGAGGGCTACTGGTTGCCGCGGGCGGCCGACAGCGCGTCGGTGGCCTGTTCGGCGGGGCGGCCGCTTTCGAAGATCAGCCAGGTCGGGCCCTTGATGCGCAGAACGCCGCCATAGAACTCCATCGAATTGGCCTGCTGCAGCGCCTCGAAGAAGCGCTGTTCGACGGCCAGGTCCTTGCAGTCGGTGACGCCGGTCGTCTGCAGCGGCTCGAAGGCGACGGCGGGCAGGGGGACGGTGTTCTTGGCGGCATAGCCGTTGCACGGCCCGCGACCGGACACGCCCTCGGGGCGGGTCGTCAGGGTGATGTTGCGCAGCGGCACGGTGCCGTTGCCGATGCCCACCAGCACATAGTCGTTGGCCGGGATGCCGCCCATCGGGTCGCCCGCCGGTTCCGAGCAGGCGGACAGGGTCAACGTGGCGATGGCGGCCAAGGCAAGGGCGGGGCGGATCGTCAGGGACATGGGCAGGCTCCTATGGGCGCAGACAAGCGGGGCTGAGGTGGTCTAGCGTCATTTTCGGCGCCGATCCAGCCCGCGCGCGCATCAGCCCAACAACCTGCGCGCGATCACCTGGGCCTGGATTTCTGCCGCGCCCTCGAAGATGTTCAGGATGCGGGCATCGCACAGCACCCGGCTGATCGGATATTCCAGCGCGAAACCGTTGCCACCGTGGATTTGCAGGGCATTATCGGCCGCCGACCAGGCCACGCGGGCACCCAGCAGCTTGGCCATCCCGGCCTCGACATCGCAGCGGTGACCGTGATCTTTTTCCCACGCGCTGAAATAAGTCAGCTGCCGCGCGATCATGATTTCGACAGCCATCATCGCCAGCTTGTCGGCCACGCGGGGAAAGGCCGCCAGCGGCTTGCCGAACTGCCTGCGGTCCAGCGCATAGCGCAGCCCCAGGTCCAGCGCGTTCTGCGCCACCCCAATCGCGCGCGCCGCGGTCTGGATGCGGGCGGATTCGAACGTCTCCATCAGCTGCTTGAAGCCGCGGCCCGTCTCTCCGCCCAGAAGGTTCGCGCCGTCGACGCGGAACCCGTCAAAGGCAAGCTCGTATTCCTTCATCCCGCGATAGCCCAGGACCTCGATCTCTCCGCCGGTCATGCCGGGGGTGGGAAAGGGGTCGGCATCGGTGCCGGGGGTCTTTTCGGCGATGAACATCGACAACCCGCGATAGTCGTCGGTCGCGGGGTCCGTGCGCGCCAGGAGGGTCATGATATGCGTGCGGGCGGCATGGGTGATCCAGGTCTTGTTCCCGGTCACCACCCAATCGTCGCCGTCCCGGACCGCGCGGGTGCGCAGGCTGCCCAGGTCGCTGCCGGTGTTGGGTTCGGTGAAGACCGCGGTGGGCAGCGTCTCGCCGCTGGCCAGGCGCGGCAGCCAGTGCGCCTTCTGCGCCTCGGTGCCGCCGCACAGGATCAGCTCGGCCGCGATCTCGCTGCGCGTGCCAAGAGAGCCCACGCCGATATAGCCGCGCGACAGCTCCTCGGACACGACGACCATCGCGGCCTTGGACAGGCCCAGGCCGCCGAATTCCTCGGGGATGGTCAGGCCGAAGACGCCCAGTTCGGCCAGTTCGCTGATGATCTCCATCGGGATCAGCTGATCCTGCAGGTGCCAGCCATGGGCATGGGGGGCGACCTTGTCGTCGCTCCACCGACGGAACTGGTCGCGGATCATCTCCAGATCCTCGTCCAGGCCGCTGGCGCCGAAAATTGCCGCGCCGGCGTCGCGCCCCATCAGGGCGGCCAGTTCGGCCCGCGCCTCGGGCGTGTTGCCCGCCATCAGCGACAGCGCCTGTTCTGACGGCTGCCACGTCACGCCCAGATCGGACAGGCGCGCGAATTCGGTCTGGCTCATCGGGATGCCGCCCAGGATCTGGGTCAAGTATTCTCCCATGCCGATGCGGGTGATCAGCGTCTCGACGGGGCCGTCCACGCGCGCGGACCAGTCGGCCAGCTGACGCAGCGACATGACATAGGTGGCCAGCCAGGACAGGGCATGCGCCGCATGCTGGTGCCGCTCCAGCGCATCGGCGTCGACGCGGCCGTCCACCGTCACGCGGGCGCGCAGGGCATCCTTGGCGCGGGCCAGCAGATCGTCCAGTTCAGACAGGACGGTCTGGGACTGATGGGTCATGTCTTTCATCGATTCGTCCTTTCGCGGCATTGCAGCATGGGTAGCGCCTTCGCACCTGCAGCGCAACAATTTTGCGTCCAGCGACCGCCTTTCGACCTAATGTGTCGCACCGGATTCGCATGTCGCTGATCCGTCAAAGCGGCCTTTTCCTTTCCCGGCGTCGCGGTTAGCGTGCCCCCATGTTCGGACTGGAGCCCTGGCAATTCGTGGCGGCCTTCGGGGTTACCGCCTTCGCGGGCTTCGTGAAGGGGGCCCTGGGCTTTGCCATGCCGATGATCATGATCTCGGCCTTCGGGTCGATCATGCCGGCACCGGTGGCCCTGGCGGCGATGATCCTGCCGACGCTGTTCACCAACATCCAGCAGGCCGTGCGCGACGGGCGGCCCGCCGCCGTGGCCTCGGCCGTCAAGTTCCGCCTGCACATCGCGATGGTCGGCATCTTCATCTGCGTCTCCGCCGGGTTCGCGGCGGTGATCCCGCAATGGGTGATGTACGCGCTGCTGGGCGTGCCGATCACGCTGTTCGCGCTGTGGCAGCTGTCGGGCCGCCCGCTGGTCCTGAACCTGCGCCACCGCAGGCGGGCCGAGGGGTGGTCGGGCGTCATCGGCGGACTGTACGGCGGCATCTCGGGCATCTGGGGGCCGCCGCTGATCGTCTATCTGCTGTCGGTGGGCACCGAAAAGCGCGAACAGGTGCGGGTACAGGGCGTCGTGTTCCTGATCGGCGCGGTCGTCCTGACGGTGGCGCACCTGTTTTCCGGCTTGCTGAATGCATCGACCCTGCCCCTGTCCGCGGTCCTGTGCATCCCGGCCTTTGCGGGGATGATGGCGGGGTTTGCGCTGCAGGACCGGCTGGATGTCGAACAGTTCCGCCGCTGGACGCTGCTGCTGCTGATCCTGACCGGGCTGAACCTGATCCGCCGCGCCTTTGATCTCTGGAGCCTGTGATGCCTGACGCCGCCGACCTGACCGCCCGCCTGATCCGCTGCCCCTCGGTCACGCCCGAGGAGGGCGGCGCCCTGGTCCTGCTGCAGGAGGTGCTGGAGGAGGCGGGCTTCGACTGCCACCGCGTCGACCGCAACGGCACGCCGAACCTGTTCGCGCGATGGGGCGCCAAGGGGGCGCGGGCCATCGGCTTCAACGGGCATACCGACGTGGTGCCGCCGGGTGATCCGGCATCCTGGACGCACCCGCCGTTCTCCGGCCACTGGGACGCGGACGACGTGATCTGGGGCCGGGGCGCCACCGACATGAAATCCGGCGTCGCGGCCTTTGTCTGCGCCGCGGTGGATTTCGTGCGCCAGACGCCCCCGGACGGGGCCGTGATCCTGACCATCACCGGCGACGAGGAAGGCCCGTCCCGCGACGGCACCATCGCCCTGCTGGACTGGATGGCCGCGAACGACGAACGCATGGAGGCCTGCATCGTCGGAGAGCCGTCGAACCCCGAGGTGATGGGAGAGATGATGAAGATCGGCCGCCGCGGATCGGCCACCTACACCATCACCGCCAAGGGTCGCCAGGGGCATGCCGCCTATCCGCACAAGGCGCTGAACCCGCTGCACGCGCTGACCCGCTATCTGGCCGACCTGACCGCCGAACCGCTGGACCAAGGGACGGATCATTTCGACCCCTCGGGGCTGCAGATCACCACGATCGACTGCGGCAACCCCGCGTCGAACGTGATCCCGGAAAGGGCGGTGGCGGTGGTCAACATCCGCTTCAACGACCTGCATACCGGGGCGGGCCTGCTGGACCGCCTGCGCGACCGCGCGGCGGCGGTGCAGGCGCAGACCGGCGTGACGCTGAGCGTCGAGGCCCAGATCTCGGGCGAGGCGTTCCTGACCGCGCCCGGCCCCTTCGTCGACATGGTGCGCGGCGTCGTCCAGCAGGAGACGAACCGACAGCCGGTCCTGTCCACATCGGGCGGCACCTCGGACGCGCGCTTCGTCAAGGATCACTGCCCGGTGGTGGAATTCGGGCTGGTCGGTGCCCACATGCACCAGGTGGACGAACGTGTCCCCGCCCAGCAGGTCCGCCAGCTGCAGGTGATCTATCAGCGTATCCTGGAAAGGTTCTTTGCATGACCATCGTCGAGACGACCGACCTGGCCGCCTGCCACGCGCTGCGCCGCACCGTCTTCATCGAGGAGCAGAACGTCCCCGAGGCCGAGGAGATGGACGACCTGGACGGCGACGCCGTCCACCTGCTGGCGACCGATGCGGAGGACCGTCCGGTCGCGACCGCGCGCCTGCTGGTCAAGGACGACATCGGCAAGATCGGCCGCGTCTGCGTGCTGGCCGACCAGCGCGGCACCGGCATGGGGGCCGCCTTGATGCGGGCCGCCATCGACGCGCTGGCCGCCCGCGGCGTGCGCCAGGTGCGGCTGGGATCGCAGACCCATGCGATGGGTTTCTATGAAAAGCTGGGCTTTGTCGCCGAGGGCCCCGTCTATGACGACGCGGGCATCCCGCATCGCGACATGGCCCTGGACCTGAAGTGAGCCGATGACCCAGACCCAGATCCCCAGCAAGGCGCAGATCCTCGAATGGGTGTCCGACAATCCGGACGCCAATTCCAAGCGCGACATCGCCAAGGCCTTCGGCATCAAGGGCGCCGCGCGGATCGAGCTGAAGCGCCTGTTGAAGGAGCTGGAGGCCGAGGGCCATCTGGAGCGCCGCCGCCGCCATTACCTGGACGCCGAGACGCTGCCGCCGGTGACGGTCCTGGAACTGCTGGCGCCGGACGGGTCGGGCGATCTGTTCGCGCGACCGCTGGAATGGTCGGGGACCGGGCCGATGCCGCGGATCCTGTACGCGCCGCTGAAGGCCGATCCGGCCCTGGGCCGCGGCGACCGGTTCCTGGGCCGGCTGATGCCGGTTCTGGGCGAGGATTATCAGTACCGCGCCCGCCTGATCCGCCGCATCACGGCCAGCGCGAACCGCATCACCGGCATCTTCCGCAAGGACAGCGAGGGCGGCCGTATCCTGCCCATCGACAAGGGCCAGGACAAGGAATGGCGCGTTCGTGCCGACGCCACCCTGGATGCCGAGAACGGCGAACTGGTGCAGGGCGAACAGATCGGCCCGCGTGGCCGCATGGGCCTGCCGCAGGCGCGCATCATCGAACGTCTGGGCGATCCGTCGGCGCCCCGCGCGGTCAGCCTGATCGCGATCCACCAGCACGGCATCCCCGACGAATTCCCGCAGAAGGCGCTGGACGAGGCCGAGGCCGCCAAGCCCGCGCCGCTGAAGGGGCGGGACGACCTGCGCCATCTGCCGCTGGTCACCATCGACCCGTCGGACGCGCGCGACCACGACGATGCGGTCGCGGCCTTTGTCGAGGAGGACGGCGGTGCGACGATCTGGGTCGCCATCGCCGACGTGGCCCATTACGTCCGCCCCGGCAGCGCGCTGGACCGCGAGGCCTGGGGGCGCGGCAACTCGACCTATTTCCCCGACCGCGTGGTGCCGATGCTGCCAGAGGCGCTGTCGGCGGACCTGTGTTCGCTGCACGAGGGCGTCGACCGACCCGTCATCGCTGTCGAGATGCGGCTGGACGCGCAGGGCAACAAGACCGGCCACCGGTTCCACCGTGCCATGATGAATAGCCGCGCCAGCCTTGCCTATGAGCAGGCGCAGGCGGGCGCGGACGGGGTGCCCGACGCGCAGACCGCGCCGCTGATGGATGACGTGATCCGCCCGCTGTGGCATGCCTATGGCCTGCTGAAGGGTGCGCGCGAGCGCCGCCAGCCGCTGGAACTGGACCTGCCGGAACGCCGGATCGAGCTGTCGCCCGAGGGACGCGTCACGGCCGTGGCGTTCCGCGAACGCCTGGACGCGCACAAGCTGATCGAGGAGTTCATGGTCCTGGCCAACGTGGCCGCCTCCGAGGAGCTGACCCGTCGCAAGCGCCCCCTGCTGTTCCGCGTCCACGAGGAGCCGAGCCTGGCCAAGATGGACGCGCTGCGCGAGGTGGCCCAGGCTTCGGGGTTCACGCTGGCCAAGGGGCAGGTGCTGCACACCAGCCACCTGAACCGCCTGCTGTCCCAGGCCGAGGGCAGCGACTTTGACGAGCTGATCAACATCAGCACGCTGCGGTCGATGACCCAGGCCTATTACCACCCCGAGAATTTCGGCCATTTCGGCCTGTCGCTGAAAAGCTATGCGCATTTCACCTCGCCCATCCGGCGGTACGCCGACCTGGTGGTGCATCGGGCGCTGATCAGCGCGCATGGCTGGGGCAAGGACGGGCTGACCGAGGATCAGGTCGAACGCCTGCCCGAGACCGCGACCCACATCAGCGAGACCGAGCGGCGATCCATGGCCGCGGAACGCGACACGACCGACCGCTATCTGGCGGCGTTCCTGGCGGAACGCGTGGGCACCGAGATGACGGGCCGCATCAGCGGCATCCAGAAGTTCGGCGCCTTCGTCAAGCTGGACGAGACGGGGGCCGACGGGCTGCTGCCCATCCGCGCCATCGGGCAGGAGTATTTCCACTTCGACCCCGACCGCCAGATGCTGATCGGCAGCGACACGGGCCTGGAGATCGGCATCGGACAGCGGGTGACCGTGCGCCTGGCTGAGGCGCTGCCCCTGACCGGGGGGCTGCTGCTGGACCTGCTGGAGCTGGAGGGCGCGACCCTGCCGCGCGGTCCGTCCAAGGGACGACGCGGCGGTGGACCGGGTCGCATGGCCGTCAAGTCGCGGCTGGCCGAGATCAAGCGCGCCACCAAGCGGCGGCGCAAGCGCTGATCAGCTTTCGCGGAACGCGCGATTGAAGTAGTCGGCCAGCGGCTTCATCAGGTAGGCCATCGGGCTGCGG
>NZ_VDDC01000036.1:0-40941 GCF_006239215.1 Paracoccus haeundaensis | reverse complement strand
GCGGCCGCACCGTCGGCGCAGGCGTCGTCTCCAAGATCATCAAGTGATCCAGGGCCCGAACGGGCCAAGGAACGCTGCGGGAAAGGCCACCCTTCGGGGTGGCCTTTTTCATGCGGCCCGCGGCGCTTGACGGGCAGACCGATTTGCGGCATAGGACCGCAACGCTGCCGGTTCGCGAAGAATCGTCGGTTTTGCGCGTGGCCGCCTCATCGTGGGCGGCCTGCGTTTTTTTCGTACGGTCCGATGCTGGCGCCGCGTGGTGCGCCGTCAGCCTCTCGACTGGAACTCCCCGCAAGAGGGATGTCTTTATGCAAAGCCAGAATATCCGGATCCGGCTGAAGGCCTTCGATTACCGCGTGCTGGACGCCAGCACCCAGGAAATCGTCAACACGGCCAAGCGCACCGGCGCGACCGTCCGCGGCCCGATCCCGCTGCCGAACAAGATCGAGAAATTCACCGTCCTGCGCGGTCCGCACATCGACAAGAAGTCGCGCGACCAGTGGGAAATCCGCACGCACAAGCGTTTGCTGGACATCGTCGATCCGACCCCGCAGACCGTTGACGCCCTCATGAAGCTCGACCTCGCCGCCGGCGTGGACGTCGAGATCAAAGTCTGAGGAGGCAGATCATGTTGCGTACTGGTATCATCGCCAAGAAGCTGGGCATGACCCGTCTGTTCCTCGAGGACGGCCGTCAGGTTCCCGTCACCGTCCTGCAACTGGACGGCCTGCAGGTCATCGCGCAGCGCACCGCCGCGACCGATGGCTATACCGCCGTCCAGCTGGGCGCCGGCGAGGCGAAAGCAAAGCGCACGACCGCAGCGATGCGCGGTCACTTTGCCAAGGCCTCGGTCGCGCCCAAGCGCAAGATCGTGGAATTCCGCGTTGCGGAAGAGAACCTGATCAACGTTGGTGAGGAGATCACGGCTGACCACTACTTCTCGGGTCAGTATGTGGACATCGCCGGCATCTCGATCGGTAAGGGCTTTGCGGGCGCCATGAAGCGCCACAACTTCGGCGGTCTGCGCGCGTCGCACGGCGTGTCCGTCAGCCACCGTTCGCACGGTTCGACCGGCCAGTGCCAGGACCCCGGCAAGGTGTTCAAGGGCAAGAAGATGGCAGGTCACCTGGGTGCCGTCCGCGTTACCACGCAGAACCTGCAGGTCGTCCGCACGGATTCCGAGCGCGGCCTGATCATGGTCAAGGGCTCGGTTCCGGGCTCGAAGGGTGGCTGGGTCACCGTCAAGGACGCCGTCAAGAAGGCGACGCCCGAGAACCTGATCTATCCGGCCGCCCTGCGGTCCGCCGCCCGCGAAGCCGCGCGTCTGGCTGAAGAAGCCGCCGCCGCCGCCGCCGCCGAGGAAGAAGCCGCCCGCGAGGAGGCCGCCCGTCTGGCCGCCGAGCAGGAAGCCGCCGCCCTGGCCGAGGCCGAAGCCTCGATCAAGTCCGACAAGGACGCTGCCGATCCCAACGCGGAAGAGCCGGCATCCAATGACGACGCGCCGGAAGGAGACAAGTGATGAAACTTGATGTGATCAAGCTGGATTCCGGCGCAGCCGGGTCGATCGATCTGGCCGACGACATCTTCGGGCTGGAGCCGCGCGGCGACATCCTGCAGCGCGTCGTGCGTTGGCAGCGCGCCAAGGCACAGGCCGGCACCCACTCGGTGCTGGGCAAGTCGGACGTCAGCTACTCGACCAAGAAGATCTATCGCCAGAAGGGCACCGGCGGCGCACGCCACGGCTCCCGCAAGGCGCCGACCTTCCGTCACGGCGGCGTCTACAAGGGTCCGACCCCGCGGTCGCACGCCTTCGATCTGCCCAAGAAGGTCCGTGCCCTGGGTCTGCGTCACGCGCTGTCGGCTAAGGCCACCGCGGGTGAACTGGTCATCATCGAGGATCTGAACCTCGCCGATGCCAAGACCGCAGCCGTCGCCAAGGCCGTCCGTGAGAACGGCTGGAAGCGCGTGCTGGTGATCGACGGTGCCGAAGTGAACGAGAACTTCGCCCGTGCCGCCCGCAACATCGAAGGCGTGGACATCCTGCCGTCGATGGGTGCCAACGTGTATGACATCCTCAAGCGTGATACCCTGGTCATCACGCGCGCCGGTGTCGAAGCTCTGGAGGCTCGTCTGAAATGAGCGCGAAAGCAGAACATTACGACGTGATCGTCAAGCCGATCATCACCGAGAAGGCCACCATGACGTCCGAGAACAACGGCGTCGTGTTCCAGGTCGCCAAGGACTCGAACAAGCCGCAGATCAAGCAGGCCGTCGAGGCCCTGTTCGGCGTCAAGGTGAAGGCGGTCAACACCACCATCACCAAGGGCAAGCAGAAGCGCTTCCGCGGCCAGCTGGGTCGTCGCAGCGACGTCAAGAAGGCCTATGTGACGCTGGAAGCCGGCAGCACCATCGACGTTTCGACCGGTCTCTGATAACCGGACGCAATCTGGCGGCCCCGGCATTCCGGGGCCGCCGCAATTGACTGAAACGGACCACCCTGGTCCAAAGCAACGGAAGACAGAAAGATGGCATTGAAGTCGTACAAACCGACGACGCCTGGCCAGCGTGGGCTGGTTCTGATCGACCGTTCGGAGCTTTGGAAAGGTCGCCCGGTCAAGAGCCTCACCGAGGGTCTGACCAAGAAAGGCGGCCGGAACAACACCGGACGGATCACCATGCGGCGCCAAGGCGGCGGCGCGAAACGCCTGTATCGCATCGTCGATTTCAAGCGCACCAAGTTCGACATGGCCGGCACGGTCGAGCGGATCGAGTACGATCCCAACCGCACCGCCTTCATCGCGCTGATCAAGTACGAAGACGGCGAGCAGGCCTATATCCTGGCACCGCAGCGTCTGGCCATCGGCGACAAGGTCGTCGCGGGTTCCAAGGTCGACGTGAAGCCGGGCAACGCCATGCCCTTCAGCGGCATGCCCATCGGCACGATCGTCCACAACGTCGAGCTGAAGCCCGGCAAGGGCGGCCAGATCGCGCGTTCGGCGGGCACCTATGCCCAGTTCGTCGGTCGTGACGGCGGCTATGCCCAGATCCGCCTGTCCTCGGGCGAACTGCGCCTGGTCCGTCAGGAATGCATGGCGACCATCGGCGCCGTGTCGAATGCCGACCATTCGAACCAGAACCTCGGCAAGGCCGGCCGCAACCGCCACAAGGGCATCCGCCCGAGCGTCCGCGGTGTCGCCATGAACCCGATCGACCACCCGCATGGTGGTGGTGAGGGCCGCACCTCGGGTGGCCGCACGCCGGTCACGCCCTGGGGTAAGGACACCAAGGGCAAGAAGACCCGCAGCAACAAGGCGACCGACAAGTACATCTTGCGTTCGCGTCACGCGAAGAAGAAGGGGCGCTGACCTATGGCACGTTCTGTTTGGAAAGGCCCCTTTGTTGACGCCTATGTGCTCAAGAAAGCCGAGAAGGCCCGTGAGTCGGGGAAATCCGACGTCATCAAGATCTGGTCGCGTCGCTCGACCATCCTGCCGCAATTCGTCGGCCTGACCTTTGCCGTCTACAACGGGCACAAGCACATCCCCGTGAACGTCAGCGAAGAGATGATCGGTCAGAAATTCGGTGAATATTCGCCCACGCGCACCTATTACGGGCACGCCGCGGACAAGAAAGCCAAGAGGAAGTAATCGTCATGGGTAAGGAAAACAATCCGCGCCGCGTGGCGGAGAACGAGGCCTTCGCCAAGACGAAGATGCTTCGCACCTCGCCGCAGAAGCTGAACCTGGTGGCTCAGCTGATCCGCGGCAAGAAGGTCGACAAGGCTCTGGCCGACCTGACCTTCTCGCACAAGCGCATCGCCGGCGACGTGAAGAAGTGCCTTCAGTCCGCCATCGCGAACGCCGAGAACAACCACGGTCTGGACGTCGACAACCTGGTCGTCGCCGAGGCCTGGGTCGGCAAGAACCTGGTGATGAAGCGTGGCCGTCCGCGGGCACGTGGCCGCTTCGGCAAGATCATGAAGCCGTTTTCGGAAATCACCATCAAGGTGCGCCAAGTCGAGGAGCAAGCGTAATGGGTCAGAAGGTCAATCCGATCGGCATGCGCCTCCAGGTCAACCGCACCTGGGACAGCCGCTGGTACGCCGACGACAAGGACTATGGCAATCTGCTGCTTGAAGACCTGAAGATCCGGGACTTCATCCGCACCGAAGCCAAGCAGGCCGGCATCAGCCGCGTCATCATCGAGCGCCCCCACAAGAAGTGCCGCGTGACCATTCACGCAGCGCGTCCCGGTGTCATCATTGGCAAGAAGGGTGCGGACATCGAGACCCTGCGCAAGAAGCTGGCGAACTTCACCGACAGCGAACTGCACTTGAACATCGTCGAAGTGCGCAAGCCCGACGTCGATGCGCAGCTTGTCGCCGAGTCGATCGCTCAGCAGCTGGAGCGTCGCGTGTCGTTCCGCCGTGCGATGAAGCGTTCGGTCCAGAACGCGATGCGCATGGGTGCCCTGGGCATCCGCGTGAACGTCGCCGGCCGTCTGGGCGGTGCCGAGATCGCACGGACCGAATGGTATCGCGAGGGCCGCGTGCCCCTGCATACCCTGCGGGCCGACATCGACTATGCACTCTGCGAAGCCACGACCCCGTACGGGATCATCGGCGTGAAGGTGTGGATCTTCAAGGGCGAGATCATGGAACATGATCCCCAGGCCCATGATCGCCGCGCTGCCGAGGCCCAGGAAGGTCCGGCCCCCCGTGGTCCGCGCCGCGACGCCCGGTAAGGAGTAGAAAACAATGCTGCAACCGAAACGGACCAAGTTCCGCAAACAGCACAAGGGCCGTATCCACGGCGAGGCAAAGGGCGGTTTCGACCTGAACTTTGGCTCGTTCGCCCTGAAGGCAACCGAACCGGAGCGCGTAACCGCGCGCCAGATCGAGGCGGCCCGCCGCGCGATCACCCGTCACATGAAGCGTCAGGGCCGGGTCTGGATCCGGATTTTCCCGGACGTTCCGGTGTCGTCCAAGCCCACCGAGGTCCGGATGGGTAAGGGCAAGGGTTCCGTCGACTTCTGGGCGGCCCGGGTGCATCCCGGCCGGATCATGTTCGAGATCGACGGCGTGAACGACACCATCGCCCGCGAGGCCCTGCGCCTCGGCGCGATGAAGCTGCCGGTCCTGACCCGCATCGTCGCACGCGAAGACTGGTAAGCGTCGGCCCGCCGGGCCAGCGCGAAAGGGGGCCCCGCCGAGCGATCGGCGGGGCCCCTGCCTTTTCCCGCAAACGGGCTTGCCAAACGGGCGTTCAGCCTGTATGCGCAGGCCTTCATCACGAAACTCCACCGGAATCAGGGTGGCCCTGGCGACAGGGGCTCTCCGGTGATGTTGAAAGGAAGACGCGTCATGGACGCCACCGAACTGAAGTCGAAGACGCCCGACCAGCTGAAGGATCAGCTGGTTGCGCTGAAGAAAGAGGCCTTCAACCTGCGCTTTCAGCAGGCGACCGGTCAGCTGGAAAGCACCGCACGCATGCGCACCGTCCGTCGCGACGTGGCCCGCGTGAAGACGATTCTGAACCAGAAAGCGGCCGAAGCCGCGGCCTCGAACTAAGGAGCCCGGCCCATGCCCAAACGTATCCTGCAAGGCCGCGTCACCAGCGACAAGAACGAACAGACGATCACCGTCCTGGTCGAGCGCCGCTTCAAGCATCCCGTGCTGCACAAGATCGTGCGCTCGTCGAAGAAATACCGCGCGCATGACGCGCAGAACCAGTTCAAGATCGGGGACACCGTTCGCATCGTCGAATGCGCCCCGATCTCGAAGACGAAACGCTGGACTGTCCTGACGGACGAAGCGGTCAACGCCTGAAGTCCATCATTACAGATCAGAAATGATCGAAACCCTGGGGCCGCAGTCGGCGGTCCCCAAAGGTCGGGAGAAACCAAATGATCCAGATGCAGACCAATCTGGATGTTGCTGATAACTCGGGCGCTCGCCGGGTTCAGTGCATCAAGGTCCTGGGTGGTTCGCACCGTCGCTATGCGTCGGTGGGCGACATCATTGTCGTGTCCGTGAAGGAAGCCATCCCCCGGGGCCGGGTGAAGAAGGGTGACGTCCGCAAGGCCGTCGTCGTTCGCACCGCCAAGGAAGTGAATCGCGAAGACGGAACCTCGATCCGCTTCGACCGCAATGCAGCCGTCATCCTGAACAACCAGGGCGAACCGGTCGGCACCCGTATCTTCGGGCCGGTCGTGCGCGAGCTGCGTGCGAAGAACTTCATGAAGATCATCTCGCTTGCACCGGAGGTGCTGTGATGGCTGCCAAGCTGAAGAAGGGCGACAAGGTCGTCGTGCTGGCCGGCAAGGACAAGGGCAAGCAGGGTGAGATCACCGCTGTCATGCCCAAGGACAACAAGGCCATCGTGGACGGCGTGAACGTCGCCATCCGCCACACCAAGCAGTCCCAGAACAGCCAGGGCGGCCGCGTGTCGAAGGCCATGCCGATCGACCTGTCGAACCTGTCGCTGATGGACAAGAACGGCAAGGCAACCCGCGTCGGCTTCCGCATGGAAGACGGCGGCAAGGTCCGCTTTGCCAAGACCACGGGAGACGTGATCTGATGCTGGACGACGCCAAGTACACGCCCCGCCTGCGCGCGGTGTTCACCGACACCATCAAGGCCGCGCTGAAGGAAGAGTTCAGCTACAAGAACGACATGCAGATCCCGCGTCTGGACAAGATCGTCCTGAACATGGGTGTCGGCGAAGCCGTCAAGGACACCAAGAAGGTCAAGCAGGCGGCCGACGAGCTGTCGCTGATCGCCGGTCAGAAGGCCATCATCACCTATGCCAAGAAGTCGATCGCCGGCTTCCGCGTGCGTGAGGAGATGCCGCTTGGCTGCAAGGTTACCCTGCGCGGCGACCGCATGTACGAATTCCTGGACCGCCTGATCAACATCGCGCTGCCCCGCGTCCGCGACTTCCGCGGCGTGAAGCCGACGTCGTTCGACGGCCGCGGCAACTATGCGATGGGCCTGAAAGAGCACATCGTTTTCCCGGAAATCAACTTCGACAAGGTCGACGAAGTTCTGGGGATGGACATCATCATCTGCACCACCGCGACGACCGACGCGGAAGCGAAGTCGCTGTTGAAGCATTTCAACATGCCGTTCACCAGCTGATCGCGGAGGGAAAGAAGATATGGCAAAGAAATCCATGATCGAGCGCGAGAACAAGCGCGCACGTCTGGTCAAGCAATACGCTGCAAAGCGTGCTGAACTGAACGAGGTCATCAAGGACCAGTCCCGCCCGATGGAAGAGCGGTTCAAGGCCACGCTGAAGCTGGCCGAACTGCCGCGCAACTCGTCGGCGACGCGCCTGCACAACCGGTGCCAACTGACCGGTCGTCCGCATGCGTATTACCGCAAACTGAAACTGTCGCGGATCATGCTGCGCGAGCTCGGCTCGCACGGTCAGATCCCCGGCCTGGTCAAGTCCAGCTGGTAAGGGGGCACATACCATGATGAACGATCCTCTCGGCGATATGCTGACCCGCATCCGCAATGCGCAGATGCGCGGCAAATCGACCGTCCGCACCCCCGCCTCCAAGCTGCGTGCCTGGGTTCTGGACGTGCTGAAGAACGAAGGTTACATCCGCGGCTACGAGGAAGTGACCACCACCGAGGGCCACAAAGAGCTGGAAATCGGGCTGAAGTACCACGACGGAACCCCGGTCATCCGGGAACTGTCGCGCGTGTCGAAGCCGGGTCGCCGGGTCTATGCCGGGTCCAAGGAAATCCCGCAGGTCCGTCAGGGTCTGGGCGTCTCGATCGTCTCGACTCCCAAGGGCGTCATGTCGGATGCAGCGGCTCGCAATGCCAATGTTGGCGGCGAAGTCCTCTGCACCGTGTTCTAAGGAGGGCAGAATGTCTCGTATTGGTAAGAAGCCGGTCGAACTGCCCAAGGGCGTGACGGCCGAGATCAAGGGTCAGACCATCGAAGTGAAGGGGCCGAAGGGCACCCGTCATTTCACGGCGACCGATGATGTGGATCTGGTGCTGGAAGACGGCTCCGTCGCGGTCAAGCCGCGCGGAACGTCCAAGCGTGCGCGCCAGCAGTGGGGGATGACCCGCTCGATGATCGAGAACCTGACCGTGGGCGTGTCCACCGGGTTCAAGAAGGAGCTGGAGATCCAGGGTGTGGGTTACCGCGCCAACATGCAGGGCAAGGACCTGAAGTTGGCTCTGGGCTACTCGCATGACGTGATCTTCGAGGTGCCGGAAGGCGTCACGGTGTCGTCTCCGAAGCAGACCGAAATCGTTGTGGAAGGCATTGACCAGCAGCTTGTTGGCCAGGTCGCAGCGAACATCCGCGAGTGGCGCAAGCCCGAGCCCTACAAGGGCAAGGGTATCCGCTACAAGGGCGAGTTCGTGTTCCGCAAGGAAGGCAAGAAGAAGTAAGGGGCGCATGAAATGGCACTGAAAAAGCAAGAGCTGTTCCAGAAGCGCCGCCTGCGCGTTCGGAACAAGCTGCGGGCGATGTCGAACGGCCGTCCGCGGATGTCGATCCACCGGTCCTCGAAGAACATCTTCGTGCAGGTGATCGACGACCTGAAGGGCGTGACCCTGGCTTCGGCCAGCACGCTGGAAAAGGACCTGGGCCTGATCGGCAAGAACAACGTCGAGGCTGCGGCCAAGATCGGTTCGACCATCGCCGAGCGTGCGAAAGCCGCTGGCGTGGAAGAAGTCGTGTTCGATCGCGGCGGCTTCATCTTCCACGGCAAGGTCAAGGCTCTGGCCGACGCCGCCCGTGAAGGTGGTCTGAAGTTCTGATCCTGCGGACGGCGCTTGCCCCAGTGGCGGCGCCGTCCCGATGATCCGGGAACATCCGTTCACCGGGATCGACACAACCGGCGCCGCGCGCGCCCGCGTACAAGGAATGCCTCATGGCAGAACGTGACAACAACCGCCGGGGCGGTCGCAACGACCGCGAAGAGAACCCGGAATTCCAGGACCGCCTGGTTGCCATCAACCGCGTGTCCAAGACGGTCAAGGGCGGCAAGCGCTTTGGCTTTGCGGCACTCGTCGTCGTCGGTGACCAGCGCGGCCGCGTCGGTTTCGGCAAGGGCAAGGCCAAAGAGGTCCCCGAGGCGATCCGCAAGGCGACCGAGCAGGCCAAGCGCGGCCTGATCCGCGTCCCTCTGCGTGACGGCCGTACCCTGCACCACGACATCGAAGGTCGTCATGGCGCCGGCAAGGTCATCATGCGCACGGCCGTCGCCGGTACCGGCATCATCGCAGGCGGCCCGATGCGCGCCGTTTTCGAGATGCTGGGCGTGCAGGACGTCGTGGCCAAGTCGCAGGGATCGCAGAACCCCTACAACATGATCCGCGCCACCCTGGACGGTCTGAAGAAAGAGTCGAGCCCCCGCAGCGTCGCGACCCGTCGCGGCAAGAAAGTGGCCGACATCCTGCCCTCGAACGACAAGCCGGCTGACGCCGCTGTCGAAGCGTAAGGAGCGAGACGCATGGCAACCATCGTCGTCAAGCAGATCGGATCGCCGATCCGCCGCCCCAAGGACCAGCTGGCCACCCTGAAGGGCCTGGGCCTGAACAAGATGAACCGCACCCGCGAGCTGGAGGATACCCCCTCCGTGCGCGGCATGGTCAACAAGATCCCGCACCTGGTGGCGATCATCGAAGAAAAGGCCTGATCCCCACGGTCAGGATAGTGAAACGCCCCGCGATTGCGGGGCGTTTTGCGTTTCAGGGCTATTCGCGGCAGGCATAGAGCGTGCCGCCCACCGCCACGACCGATACCGCAGCCCCGGTCAGCAGCACCGGAGAGGCCGCGACCGCCGCCGCCGCACCGCCAAGCGAGGCCAGGGCCCCGGACACCGCCGTGCCCGCGCCGCTGAGGATCACGGCCCCGGACGCATCGGGCAGCGCCTGCAGCCCCTGCACGGACCGTCTGGCCGCGGCACCCGACAATGCCCCCGCGGCGGCGGTCGTCTGGTTCACGCGGCGGCAGACAGCGCGGGTCTGGCTGTGGCACACGCCCCAGGCATCCCGCGCCCCCAGGTCATAGCCCATCACCGATTCGCTGGCCTTGTCGAAGCGGAGGCAGAAGGGCAGGCGTTCCTCGTCCGTCAGTTCGGGCGTCAGGCTGCGCAGGACGACATAGCTGGGGCAGTCGTGGCGCCCGATGCGGGTGGCCAGCTGTTCGCGGCGCGAATAGGTGTCCGACAGCCGCGCCTCGGCCTTGTCATAGCCCATGACGACATCGCGGTCGTTGATACGGGCGGTGCAGAAGGTCGGCTCTGCCTCCTGCGCGGCGACGGGCGCGACCGGCAGGGCGGAGAGCAGGGCGAGGACGGGGATCAGGGCAAGGCGGGGCATGGCAACTTCCGGTAGTATCGGGGATGGCCCATGCGTGGGGCAGGGGGGCGCGCCACTCAAGACACAAGATGGTGTCGGGCGTGATTGGCAACGCCCCTGTGGCGGGATCGCTTGAAAGATGCGGGCATTGCGCGTATAGGGCCCCGGTGCTCAATGGCACAGTGATTCAACAAGCAAGAAAAGCCGTGGCCCCCTGTTTCGCTTCGAGGGAGTGTCCGGCAAGGAGAAGCGACATGAAACTGCATGAAATCCGCGACAATGATGGCGCGAACCGCTCGAAGAAGCGCGTTGCGCGTGGTCCGGGCTCGGGCAAGGGCAAGACCGCCGGCCGGGGTATCAAGGGCCAGAAGTCGCGTTCGGGCGTTGCCCTGGGCGGATACGAAGGCGGCCAGATGCCGCTGTACCGCCGCCTGCCCAAGCGTGGCTTCAGCAAGCCGAACGCAAAGTCGTTCGCCGTCGTGAACCTGGGCCAGATCCAGGGCTTCATCGATGCGGGCAAGATCGACGGCAAGGCAGAGCTGACCGAAGACGCGCTGGTCGCATCGGGTCTGGTCCGCCGCAAGCTGGACGGCATCCGTCTGCTGGCCACCGGCGAGCTGAAGTCGGGCATGACCATCACCGTCACCGGTGCCTCGAAAGCCGCGATCGACGCGGTCGAGAAGGCGGGCGGCAAGGTCAACCTGCCGGCAGCGCGCGACGCGGCGGCCGAATAAGCTGTTGAAGGGGGCTTTCCTGCCCCATAGATAGCATCTAGGTTTTCAGGCGCCGCCGGTCCCCGCGAAAACGGGTCGGCGGCGCTGTCATGACACGGGACATAAACAGCATGGCGTCAGCCGCAGAACAGATGGCCGCGAACCTCTCCTGGGGGCAGCTCGGCAAGGCCACGGAACTTCGCCAGCGGATCTGGTTCACGATCGGCGTGCTGATCATGTACCGCATCGGCACCTATATTCCGGTGCCCGGCATCGACGGCGCGGCGCTGCGCAACTTCATGGAGCAGGCCTCGACGGGCATCGGCGGCATGCTGTCCATGTTCACCGGCGGCGCGCTTGGCCGGATGGGTGTCTTTGCCCTGGGCATCATGCCCTACATTTCGGCCTCGATCATCGTGCAGCTGCTGACCTCGATGGTCCCGTCGCTGGAGCAGCTGAAGAAGGAAGGCGAGACCGGCCGCAAGAAGATCAACCAGTACACCCGCTACGGCACCGTAGCGCTGGCGCTGTTCCAAGCATACGGCCTGGCACGCAGCCTGGAGGCAGGCGGCTTGGCGCATGAACCCGGCCTGTTCTTCCAGGCATCGGTGGTCATCACCCTGGTCGGCGGAACCATGTTCCTGATGTGGCTGGGCGAACAGATCACCGCACGCGGCGTCGGCAACGGCATCTCGCTGATCATTTTCGTGGGCATCCTGGCCGAAATCCCGGCCGCGCTGGCCACCTTCTTCCAGCAGGGCCGAACGGGCGCCATCTCGACCCCGGTGATCCTGTTCGTGATCGTGATGCTGGTGGCGATCATCGCCTTCGTGGTGTTCATGGAACGCGCGCTGCGCAAGATCCGCATCCAGTATCCCCGGCGCCAGGTCGGCATGAAGGTCTATGACGGTCAGACCAGCCACCTGCCGGTCAAGGTCAATCCCGCGGGCGTGATCCCGGCGATCTTCGCCAGCTCGCTGCTGCTGCTGCCGATCACCATCTCGACCTTTTCCGGAAACGAGACTGGTCCGATCATGTCGGTGATCCTGGCCTATTTCGGGCCCGGCCAGCCGCTGTACCTGCTGTTCTTCGCGGCGATGATCGTGTTCTTCACGTATTTCTACACGCAGAACGTCTCGTTCAAGACCGATGACGTGGCCGAGAATCTGAAGAACCAGGGCGGCTTCATTCCGGGCATCCGTCCGGGCAAGCGGACCCAAGACTATCTGGATTACGTGGTGAACCGCCTGTTGGTGATCGGCTCTGCCTATCTGGCGCTGGTCTGCCTGATGCCAGAGATCCTGCGCGACCAGTTCTCGATCCCGGTCTATCTGGGCGGAACCTCGGTCCTGATCGTGGTGTCGGTGACGATGGACACGATCAACCAGGTTCAGAGCCATCTGCTGGCGCACCAGTACGAGGGGCTGATCGAGAAATCCCAGCTGCGCGGCAAGCGCAAGCCGGGTTCCGCCAAGCCGCGCCGCCTGCCGTCGCGCCGCTGAGGGCGCGACCGTACCGACGACACGACAAGGCCGCATCAATGGCCACCTGAGGGGGACAGACGCCATGACCATCAACATCATCCTGTTGGGGCCGCCGGGTGCCGGCAAAGGAACCCAAGCCGGCCGCCTTGTGGCCGACAAGGGCCTTGTCCAGCTGTCCACCGGGGACATGCTACGTGCCGCCCGGTCGTCGGGGACCGAGATGGGCCGTCGCGTCGCCGAGGTCATGGACCGGGGCGAACTGGTCACGGACGAGATCGTCATCGGCCTGATCCGCGAGCAGCTTGAGAAGGGCGGCAAGGGCTTCATCTTCGACGGCTTCCCCCGGACGCTGGCGCAGGCGGATGCCCTGGGGCGCCTTCTGGCCGAATCCGGCATGGCACTGGACGCGGTGATCGAACTGCAGGTCGACGACGAGGCCCTGGTCGGACGGATCGTCAAGCGCGCCGAGGAATCGCGTGCCGCCGGCCAGCCGGTGCGCCGCGACGACACCCCCGAGGTCTTTGCGGACCGCCTGCGCGAATACTACAAGAAGACCGCGCCGCTCTTGGGATACTACTACGCCAAGGGCAACCTGCAGACCGTCGACGGCATGGCACCGATGGAGCAGGTCGCCGCCCAGATCGCGGCAAAGCTGCCTGCTTGACGACGCGGCGATCTGCCGCTAGTTCACGTCATCTCGCAAGAGAATCACCCGGATCGCGGGTGGACCATCGATTTGGCCCGGAGGCACAGCTTTCGGGCCTTGCGTTGTGAAAAAAGGTTCCGGCGTTACGGAACCGCAACTGAAAAGGAAAACGCGTGGCTCGTATTGCTGGCGTCAACATTCCGACGGGGAAACGCGTCCCCATCGCTCTGACCTATATCCACGGCATCGGCGACCTGTACGCCGCTCAGATCTGTGAAGCGACCGGCATCGACACGTCGCGCCGCATCAACGATCTGTCGGACGCAGAAGTCCTGGCCATCCGCGAATACATCGATGCCAACCTGACCGTCGAGGGCGACCTGCGCCGCGAAGTCCAGATGAACATCAAGCGCATGATGGACCTGGGCTCGTATCGCGGTCTTCGCCACCGTCGCGGCCTTCCGGTCCGCGGTCAGCGCACGCATACCAATGCGCGCACCCGCAAGGGCCCGGCCAAGCCGATCGCCGGCAAGAAGAAATAAGGGGCAAGCGACATGGCACGTGACAAGACCCGCATGAAGCGCAAGGAACGCAAGAACATCGCCACCGGCGTTGCGCATGTGAACTCCAGCTTCAACAACACCAAGATCCTGATCTCGGACGTCCAGGGCAACGCCATCGCCTGGTCCTCGGCCGGCACGATGGGCTTCAAGGGTTCGCGCAAATCGACCCCCTACGCCGCCCAGATGGCTGCCGAAGATGCCGGCCGCAAGGCGCAGGAACATGGCGTCCGCACGTTGGACGTCGAAGTCCAGGGCCCCGGTTCGGGCCGCGAATCGGCTCTGCGCGCGCTGGCCGCTGCCGGCTTCAACATCACGGCCATCCGTGACGTGACGCCGATCGCGCATAACGGCTGCCGCCCGCCCAAGCGCCGTCGCGTCTGATCCTGGATCATCATTGACCGGCCCGTGCGTCCGCGCATGGGCCGGACTTTCGCATTTCACCTCGGGCGTTTCCGGCCACGGTCATGGGCAGGAAGCAAGTATGGAGGAAAATCCATGATCCACAAGAATTGGGCCGAACTGATCAAGCCGACCCAGCTGGTCGTCAAGCCGGGCGCCGACGCGACCCGCACGGCCACCCTGGTCGCCGAGCCGCTGGAGCGGGGCTTCGGCCTGACGCTTGGCAACGCGCTGCGCCGGGTGCTGATGTCGTCGCTGCAGGGCGGTGCCATCACGGCCGTGCAGATCGACAACGTCCTGCACGAGTTCAGCAGCGTCGCCGGCGTCCGCGAGGACGTGACCGACATCGTGCTGAACCTGAAGGGCGTCACGCTGAAGATGGACGTCGAGGGCCCCAAGCGCCTGACGCTGTCCGCAAAGGGTCCGGGCGAGGTCAAGGCCAGCGACATCCAGGAGACGGCCGGCATCACCGTGCTGAACCGCGACCACGTCATCTGCCACTTGGATGACGGCGCCGAGCTGAACATGGAACTGACCGTGCAGACGGGCAAGGGCTATGTTGCCGCCGACAAGAACCGCCCCGAGGATGCGCCCATCGGCCTGATCCCGATCGACGCGATCTTTTCTCCGGTCAAGCGCGTCAGCTATGAGGTCCAGCCGACCCGTGAGGGCCAGGTGCTCGACTATGACAAGCTGACGATGAAGATCGAGACGGACGGGTCGCTGACGCCGGAAGACGCCGTGGCCTATGCCGCGCGCATCGTGCAGGACCAGCTGTCGGTGTTCGTGAACTTCGACGAGCCGGAAGCCGCGAACCGCCAGGACAGCGACGATGGCCTGGAATTCGATCCGCGCCTGCTGAAGAAGGTCGACGAGCTGGAGCTGTCGGTCCGCTCGGCGAACTGCCTGAAGAACGACAACATCGTCTATATCGGCGACCTGATCCAGAAGACCGAGGCAGAGATGCTGCGGACCCCGAACTTCGGCCGCAAGTCCTTGAACGAGATCAAGGAAGTGCTGTCGGGCATGGGCCTGCATCTGGGCATGGACGTGGTCGACTGGCCGCCGGAAAACATCGAGGATCTGGCCAAGCGTTTCGACGACCAGTTCTGAGATCACGGCGGGGGGTGACCCCCGCTGACCACCGGGCATCTGCCCCAAGGAGAGCGGCCCGCACGCATGGGCCGCCGGACAAAGCAAAACACGCTGTAGGAGATCATCATGCGTCACGCCCGTGGCTATCGCCGCCTCAACCGTACCCACGAACACCGCAAGGCGCTGTTCGCCAACATGTCTGGCTCGCTCATCGAGCACGAGCAGATCAAGACCACCCTGCCGAAAGCCAAGGAACTGCGTCCGATCGTCGAAAAGCTGATCACGCTGGCCAAGCGCGGCGATCTGCACGCCCGCCGCCAGGCGAACGCCCAGCTGAAGCAGGACATGCATGTCGCCAAGCTGTTCGACGTTCTGGGTGAGCGTTACAAGGACCGTCAGGGCGGCTATGTCCGCATCATGAAGGCCGGTTTCCGCTATGGCGACATGGCGCCGATGGCGATCATCGAACTGGTCGACCGCGACACCAGCGCCAAGGGTGCCACCGACCGTGCGCGCCTGGAATCGGAATTCACTGCCGAAGACTGATCGCGCAGCCCGGATGGGCCAGTGATTTAAACCCCGTCGCAAGAGATTGCGGCGGGGTTTGCTAATTTAGCACAGCCAAAACGCGTTGACGTAGAGGAACGAAAAATTCTTCACCTTCCGCGAGTGGCTTCGCGTATGTATCATCCACGGACGGAATGTTGGTGAGCGTAGCGCCGATTCCGCGAGGGAGGGTGATGTATTTTATCGCGAAGCCGAGGACGTTAACCAAATCGAAACTTCGATGGGTCACAACTTGTTTGAACCTTGACCTCAATCATTTCAACATATCCAAAAAGCCATGTCATCTCGTGCAGACATAAATGCAGATCTCCGAAAGCTGGGCAAGCATGCCCTGTCTGGCTATTTCGTGGGGCTGCATATCCGTTTCGCTGCACCGCTGATGCAGTTTCAGACCTATGACGAAAAATGGTCGGAATTCTATTCCCAGAACGGCTATGCCCTGCGCGATCCGACAATCGCCTGGGGGTTCTCGACGACCGGCGCCTGCCGGTGGTCCGCGCTGCCGATCCCAGACCCGTTCAACATCCTCAAGGATGCCGCAGATCACGGGCTGATCTTCGGTCTGACCGTGTCCCACGGTCCGATCGCATCGCGCACCATCGCGTCCTTCGCGCGCGCTGATCGCGAACTTTCCGATGCCGAGATCGAGGAGATCTCGACCACGGTACGGCGGCTTCACGACATGACCGAGCCGCCTGCGAGCCTGACAAAGGCTCAGAAAGAAGCCCTTCGATGCATTGCGGAGGGGGATCGTCATGCAGCAGCGGCTGCCAAGCTTGGCATTACCGAAAGCGCGTTCAAGGCAAGGTTGATTTCTGTCCGGGAACGCCTGAAGGCGCGGACGACCGCCGAGGCGCTGCAGAGGGCCAAGGAATACCGTTTGCTGTAGATGTGTCGCCCAAGGGGTCCGCGAGGCGAGGAAGGGTGCCCTCACACCCCAGGAGTATCAGATGCAGACGACAACACTTTCTTTTTCAAATCTTCACAACCACGGCGAATTGTTTGCCAACCTGTTTCGCGCCCGCAAGCAGAGCTTCATTATCCAGAAGAACTGGGATTTGCCCGAATCCGAGGATATGGAGTTCGACCAGTACGACACCCCACAAAGCCGCTGGATCGCCATCCATGACCGGACCGAGGTTCTGGCCGGAATCCGCCTGACCCCGACGACCGCGCGCTGTGGCATCTATTCCTACATGATCCGCGACGCGCAGGAGGGGATCCTGGGCGGCAGCATTCCCCAGGACCTGCTGTTCGAGAAGGCGCCCGTCGACCCGCATGTGTGGGAATGTTCGCGCGTGTTCGTCAGCCACTCCATCCCACAGATGTACCGGCGCAAGGTGCACTTCACGATGGTCGAGGCGATGACCGGATCGGCCCGTGACATGGGCGCGACCAAGCTGATCGCGCTGACCGGGTCGAACTGGCCGCGCTGGTACGGCCGCTGCGGCCTGTCCGCCGTCGCCCTGGGGCGTCCGCTGTTCATCGACGACGGCGAGTTCCAGTGCGTGGCGATCGACCTGGCCACCAAGATGCACTGACCGTCGATGGCCCTGCGAACAGGGCTGTCGCGCCGGCCCGGACATGCCTAGAATGGGCGCGTCATGGCAGATCTGTTCGATACCGCACCGCAGGCAGACCCCCCGTCCGGGACGGGGGCAAGGCCACTGGCCGACCGCATCCGACCCGCCCGCCTGTCCGAGGTCATCGGTCAGGCGAAGGTGCTAAGCCCCGACGGGCCGCTTGGCAGCATGCTGGCATCGGGCAGCCTGTCGTCGCTGATCCTGTGGGGCCCGCCGGGCGTCGGCAAGACGACCATCGCCCGCCTGCTGGCGGACGAGACCGATCTGGCATTCGTGCAGATCAGCGCCATCTTTACCGGTGTGCCAGACCTGCGGAAGGTCTTTGACGCCGCCCGCCTGCGGCGCAGCCAGGGTCGCGCCACGCTGCTGTTCGTCGACGAGATCCACCGGTTCAACAAGGCGCAGCAGGACAGCTTTCTGCCGCATATGGAGGACGGCACGATCCTTCTGGTCGGCGCCACGACAGAGAACCCGTCCTTTGAGCTGAACGCCGCGGTCATGTCGCGGGCCCAGGTCGTCGTGCTGGAGCGTCTGACGCTGGCGGATCTGGAACTGCTGGCGCAACGCGCGGAACGCGAGCTGGGACGCAAGCTGCCCCTGACGGCGCAGGCGCGCGACACCCTGCTGGAGATGGCCGATGGCGACGGTCGTGCCGCGCTGAACCTGATCGAGCAGGTGGCCGCCTGGAAGGTCGAGGGCAAGGTCGATCCCGACGCCCTGGCGAAACGTCTGAACAAGCGAGCGCCCAAGTACGACAAGTCGGGCGAGGAGCATTTCAACCTGATCTCGGCCCTGCACAAGTCGGTGCGGGGCAGTGACCCGGACGCCGCGCTGTATTGGCTGGCGCGCATGCTGGAGGGTGGAGAGGACCCGCGCTATCTGGCGCGGCGTATCACGCGCATGGCGATCGAGGATATCGGCCTGGCCGATCCTGCCGCCGCCCGGCACTGCCTGGATGCCTGGGCGCTGTACGAGCGGCTTGGTTCGCCCGAGGGGGAACTGGCCCTTGGCCAGGCGGTCATCTATCTGGCGCTGGCGCCGAAATCGAATGCTGGATACGCGGCCTACAAGAACGCGCGGGCCGAGGCCCGGCGCACCGGCAGCTTGATGCCCCCCGCCCATATCCTGAACGCGCCCACCAAGATGATGAAGGAGCAGGGATACGGCGGGGGCTATGCCTATGACCACGATGCCGAGGACGGGTTCAGCGGCCAGAACTATTTCCCCGACGGGCTGAAGCGCCCGGTCCTCTACACGCCCGTCGAACGCGGGTTTGAACGCGAGCTGAAACGCCGCCTGGACTGGTTCGTCAGCCAGCGCCTGAAGCGCGGCGGTTGACTTTGCGCGCGCGGGGCCACACAGACGCGCGCATGAACCCCTTTCTGCAAGTCGCCATTGGCGGGGCCCTCGGGGCGACCTGCCGCTATGCCATCTATCGCGTCATGCCGCTGGCATGGTCGGCGACGCTGCTGGTCAATGTGGCGGGCAGCTTTGCGATGGGGCTGCTGGCCGCATTGCTGGCGCACAGGCTGGGCAATACCTGGGCGCCGTTCCTGCTGACCGGCGTGCTGGGGGGATTCACGACGTTTTCGGCCTTTTCGCTGGATGTGCTGACGTTGTGGGAACGGGGTCAGGGCGTCATGGCGCTGGCCTATGTGGGGCTTTCGGTCCTGCTGTCGCTGGCGGCCGTGATGGCCGGACTGGCCTTGGGACGAGGGATTTGGGCATGAGTGCCGTGCAGACCATCATTGTCGGCGACGACGACGCAGAGATGCGGCTGGATCGTTGGCTGAAGAAGCGCTTTCCGCAGCTGTCGCAGGTGGCCATCGAGAAGATGTGCCGCAAGGGAGAGCTGCGCATCGACGGGGGGCGTGTAAAGGCCGCCACCCGCATCGCGCCGGGCCAGGAGGTCCGCGTGCCGCCGCTGCCCGAACCCGGCCCCGCGGCCGAACGGTCCGAACGCCCGCTTGGGCCGCGCGTGACCGACAGCGATGCCGAGATGATCCAGGCCGCCGTCCTGTGGAAGGACGAGCATATCATCGCGCTGAACAAGCCGCCGGGTCTGCCCAGCCAGGGCGGCAGCGGGCTGGGGGGGCGTCATGTCGACGGCCTGACCACCGCGCTGCTGTTCGGGTTCAAGGAGCGTCCCAAGCTGGTGCACCGGCTGGACAAGGACACGTCGGGCGTTCTGCTGTTGGCGCGGACCGACCGCGTGGCGCGGGCCCTGTCCGAGGCGTTCCGGTCGCGCACCACGCGCAAGATCTATTGGGCGGCGGTCGCGGGCGTGCCGCATCCGCGGATGGGCACGATCCGCTATGGCCTGGTCAAGGGCGGGCAGGGCCGGGGCGGCGACAACGAGAAGATGATCGCCGTCCACCCCCGCGACATCGACGCGACCGAGGGCGCGAAACGCGCCACGACCGATTACGCCGTGCTGGACGCGCTGGCCACGCGGGCCAGCTGGTGCGCGCTGGTGCCGATCACGGGCCGCACCCATCAGCTGCGTGCGCATATGGCCGAACTGGGCCATCCCATCGTGGGCGACGGCAAGTACGGCGGATCGGGGCAAGAGAATCTGGGCGATGGCTGGGGCGCCCAGCTGGGCGGAGAGATCAGCAAGAAGCTGCACTTGCACGCGCGCTCGATCACCTTCGATCATCCGATCACCAAGAAACGCATGACCATCACCGCGCCCTTGCCCGACCATATGGGCAGGACCTGGAAATCCGTCGGCTGGCACGAGAACGACGTGCCCGACGATCCGTTTGCGGATGATGCATGAGGCTGGTCGTCTTTGACGTCGACGGTACGCTGGTCGACAGCCAGAACCACATCACCCACGCGATGGGCTTTGCCTTCGACCAGGTCGGCCTGACGCCGCTGCCGAAATCGCAGGTCCTGTCCATCGTCGGGCTGTCGCTGCCCGTGGCGGTCGCCCAGCTGGCGCCCGACGTTGATGCGGACATGCAGGCGCGGATCGTGGCGGGCTACAAGGAAAGCTTTATGCGCGCGCGGCTGGACAGTGCCGCGCCGCTGTATCCGGGCGCGATGGAATGCCTGGACCGGCTGGCCGACCGCGACGACCTGCTGCTGGGGGTGGCGACGGGCAAGTCGCGCCGGGGCCTGGATGCGATGATCGCGGCGCACGGTCTGCAGGGGCGGTTCCTTAGCCTGCAGACGGCGGACGGGCATCCCTCCAAGCCACATCCCTCGATGCTGCACGCGGCCCTGGCCGAGACGGGGACCGGGGCCGGGCGCGCCGTCATGGTCGGCGATACCAGCTTTGACATGGAGATGGCGCGGGCGGCCGGGCTGGCCGGTTTCGGCGTCAGCTGGGGCTATCACCCCGCGCATGCGCTGCAGGATGCCGGGGCGATCCGGATCCTGGACGATTTCACCGGACTGACAACGGCCATCGAGGAGTGGGCGGCATGAGCGAATGGAAGGCGCGCAGGTTCTGGACCGATGCGGACCTGCGACCCGCGGATGGCGGGTTCGAGATCATGCTGGACAGCCGCGTCCTGCGGACGCCCGGAAAGCATGCGCTGGTCCTGCCGACCGAGGCGCTGGCCCGCGCCGTGGCCGACGAATGGCTGGCCCAGGGCGAGGTGATCGCGCCGCAGACCATGCCGCTGACCCGCGCCGTGAACTCTGCCGTAGAGAAGGTGGCCCCGCAATTCGATGCGGTCGCGGCCATGCTTGCAAATTATGGTGGCACCGATCTGCTGTCCTATCGGGCAACCGATCCGCAGTCGCTGATCGACCTGCAGGCGCGCGAATGGGATCCGCTGATCGACTGGTCTGCCCGGCATCTGGACGCGCCGCTGCGGGTCACACAGGGGGTGATTCCCATCGATCAGGACCAGGGTGCGCTGGACCGCCTGCATGCGCGGGTACGGGCGCAGGACCAATGGGGGCTGACCGCGCTGCACGATCTGGTCACGATTCCAGGATCGCTGATCCTGGGCTTGGCGGTGATCGAGGGTCGCATCGACGGAGCCGAGGCGCACCGCCTGTCCCGCATCGACGAGGATTTCCAAGCCGAACGATGGGGCGCGGACGAAGAGGCGGCCGAGGCGGCCGAGGGCCGGCGCCTGTCCATACTTTCGGCAGAACGGCTGTGGAGCCTGTCCCGCCGGGGTTGAAAGCGCTTGCGCGACCGGACGGGGTTCTTGACGCGGCAACTTGTATCGGCACAATACCGCCTAATAGGACGGCAGCCGCTGTCGTGCTATGCCGACAAGGACCCCCCGAAGGGTCCGCATCAGCGTTCGCGGACCGATCGGCCGCGGGCGCTCCAACACAGAGGTAACTATGAAAAAATCGGTTTTCCTGGGGACGGCGGCCGCGGCGACCCTGCTGGCAGGCATGGGCATGGCCCAGGAGGGGTCGACGCTGGCCCAAGTCAAGGAGCGCGGCGAGCTGAACTGCGGCGTCAACACCGGCCTGGTCGGATTCGCGGCGCCCGACGCCAGCGGCAACTGGACCGGCTTTGACGTCGCGTTCTGCCGCGCGCTGGCCGCAGCCGTCCTGGGCGATCCCGCCAAGGTCAAGTTCGTGCCGACCACCGGCCAGACGCGCTTTACCGCGCTGTCGTCGGGCGAGGTGGACGTCCTGGCCCGCAACTCGACCTGGACCTATTCGCGCGATACCGACCTGAAGCTGGATTTCATCGGGGTGAACTATTACGACGGCCAGGGCTTCATGGTCCGGTCCGATCTGGGCGTCACCTCGGCCAAGGAACTGGACGGCGCGACGATCTGCATCCAGACCGGCACTACGACCGAGCTGAACCTGGCCGACTATTTCCGCGCCAACAACATGACCTACACGCCGGTCAACATCGACAGCAATGCCGAGGGCGAGCAGCAGTACATGGCCGGCGCCTGCGACGCCTATACCACCGACGCGTCGGGCCTTGCGGCCACCCGTGCGGCCTTTGCCGACCCGGAAACCCACATCATCCTGCCCGAGATCATCTCCAAGGAACCGCTTGGGCCGGCCGTGCGCCATGGCGACAGCAACTGGGGCGACATTGCCCGCTGGACACTGAACGCGCTGATCGCCGCCGAGGAATACGGCGTGACCTCGCGCAACATCGAGGAGCTGGTCCGGTCGTCCGAGAACCCCGAGGTCCAGCGCCTTCTGGGCACCACGGACGAGCTGGGCGCGATGATGGGCCTGGACGCCGAATGGGCGCGTCGCGCCATCCTGGCGGGCGGCAACTATGGCGAGATCTTTGCCGCCAACATCGGCGAGCAGACCCCGATCGGCTTGGCCCGCGGCCTGAACGCGCAGTGGACCCAGGGCGGCCTGCTCTACGCACCGCCGTTCCGCTGATCGGCTGACACGACCGGGGGTCGGACCCATGACGGGCCCGGCCCCGACCCTCCATCAAAGATAATCCTGCCCAAGCGAAAAACGGCGCAAAGCCGATGGCAGGCGACAGGGGTAAGAAAGATGACGGACATCCGGGCAACGGCGACGCCGCCGTTCCGGCTGAGCATGCTGGTCAACGACCAGCGGTATCGGTCCCTGACATTTCAGGTCATCGTGTTCATTCTGGTCATGGCCGCCGCCTGGTGGCTGGTCGACAACACGATCCGCAACCTGGCCCTGATGGGCAAAAGCTTCGATTTCGGGTTCCTGTTCCAGCGCGCGGGATATGACATCCCGCAGACCCCGATCCCCTATACCGCCGACGATTCGCACCTGCGCGCATCGGTCGTGGGCCTGCTGAACACGCTGATCGTGGCGGTGCTGGGCTGCATCGCGGCGACGGTCCTGGGCGTGATCGTGGGCGTGGCGCGTCTGTCCAAGAACTGGCTGTTCGCCCGGCTGATGACCGTCTTTGTCGAGATCTTCCGCAACATGCCGCTGCTGCTGTGGATCCTGATCGTCTATGCGATCTTCACCGAGATCCTGCCGCCGCCCAACGCCTTCCGGGGCGAGGCCGCGACATCGGGGATGATCCTCTTTGACCACGTAGCGCTGACGAACCGCTATACCGCGCTGCCCACGCTGGCGATGACGAACGATCCGGGCAGCCTGGACCTGGGCGCGCGCATCACCTTCAACTGGGCCACCATCGCCTTTGTCGTGGTGCTGGTCGGGGGGTGGTTCGCACGCCGCATGATCGCGTCCTGGGCGCAGGACGTGCAGGACCGCACCGGCAGCCGGCCCACCACCTGGTGGATGTCGCTGGCGGTGATGATCGTGCCGTCGCTGCTGCTGATCTGGTATTTCGGCCTGCATCTGGAGCCGCCCACGCTGCAGGGCTTCAACTTCACCGGTGGGCTGAACGTGTCGAACTCGCTGGTCGCGCTGTGGCTGGCGCTGACGCTGTACACCGCCGCCTTCATCGCCGAGATCGTGCGCGCCGGCATTCTGGCCGTCAGCCGCGGCCAGTCCGAGGCGGCATTCGCCCTGGGCCTGCGCCCGAACCGCACCATGAGCCTGGTGATCCTGCCGCAGGCGCTGCGCGTGATCATTCCGCCGCTGATCTCTCAGTACCTGAACCTGACCAAGAACAGCTCGCTGGCGATCGCCGTGGGTTACATGGACCTGCGCGGCACCCTGGGGGGGACGACGCTGAACCAGACCGGCCGCGAGCTGGAGGCCATCGTGCTGATGATGCTGACCTATCTGGCCCTCAGCCTGATCATTTCCGCGGGGATGAACGTCTTCAACGCCCGCGTCAAACTGAAGGAGCGGTGAGATGAGCGACACCCACGCCCAGACCGTGCCCTTCGTGCGCGACACCATGCTGCCCTCGGCCGCGCCGCCGGTCCGCGAATCGGGGGCTATCCGCTGGCTGCGGACGAACCTCTTCTCGGGGCCGGTCAACACGGTGCTGACCCTTCTGGGGGCGCTGATCATCTGGTTCCTGGTCTCGACCTTCTGGGACTGGTTCGCCCATTCGGTCTGGAACGCCTCCAGCCTGAACGAATGCCGCGCGATCATCGCGGCCACCTGGGGCGAAGACGCCCGCGGCGCCTGTTTCGCGGTGATCCGCGAACGCTGGAACCAGTACGTCTTCGGCTTCTATCCGGTCGAGCTGTACTGGCGGCCCACGATGACCTTCGGCCTGCTGATGGTCGCGCTGGCGCCGGTGCTGTTCTCGGCCTCGCTGTCGATCCGCCGCGTGGTGCTGGGCATCACCGCCGTCGTCACGCTGTGGGCGATGGTCGTGCTGGGCGCACCGGCGGGCTGGCTGATCTTTGCGGCCGCGGTGCTTGTCGCGGGACTGGTCGCATCAGAGCGCAACATCAGCTGGATGCTGCCCTTCTCGCTGGTCTATCCGCTGCTGGGCGTATGGTTCCTGTGGGGCGGCACCCTGTGGGGGCCGATCTTCGTGCTGGTCGGGCCCCTGCTGGGCTGGCTTGCCTGGCGGGCGCTGTCGCGCGTGTCGCCGATGCTGGCGACGGTCGTGGCGATCCTGGTGACGGTGTTGTTCTGGCTGGTGCTGGCAGGCGACGCGGCCCGCGATGCCGAGGCGCTGCTGCCGCTGTCGATCGACGCGGTGCGGTCGGACCGTTTCGGCGGCTTCCTGCTGTCGCTGACCATCGGCGTGGCGGGCATCGCGCTGTCACTGCCCCTGGGCATCGTTCTGGCGCTGGCGCGTCAGTCGGACATGTTCCTGATCAAGTCGCTGGCGGTGATCTTCATCGAGTTCATCCGCGGCGTGCCGCTGATCACGCTGCTGTTCGTGGCTTCGCTGCTGCTGAATTACTTCCTGCCGCCAGGCACCAATTTCGACATCATCCTGCGCGTCATCATCATGGTGACCATCTTCGCCGCCGCCTACATGGCCGAGGTGATCCGCGGCGGTCTGGCCGCACTGCCCAAGGGGCAGTACGAGGCCGCTGATGCCCTGGGCCTGGACTACTGGAAAGCGCAGCGCCTGATCGTGCTGCCGCAGGCGCTGAAGATCTCGATCCCGGGGATCGTGTCGACCTTCATCGGCATGTTCAAGGACACGACGCTGGTGACCTTCGTGGGGCTCTATGATCCGCTGAAATCCATGTCGGACGCGGTGCGCGCCAATGTCGAATGGAAGGGCATCTATTGGGAGCCGTTCATCTTCGTCGGCGCCATCTTCTTTCTCATCTGCTTCGGCATGTCGCGATACTCGATGTATCTGGAACGCCGCCTGCAACGCGACCACAGGTAAGGACCCTGGTTATGGAACACATCGAACGCCGCATCGACCGCAGCCAGATGACCGTCAGCGACGAGGTCGCCATCGACATCCGCAACATGAACAAGTGGTACGGCACGTTCCACGTCCTGCGCGATATCGACCTGACCGTGCACAAGGGGGAACGGATCGTCATTGCCGGTCCGTCGGGGTCGGGGAAATCCACCTTGATCCGCTGTATCAACCGGCTGGAGGAGCATCAGGCGGGCCATATCGTCGTCGACGGGGTCGAACTGACCAGCGACATCAAGAACATCGACAAGGTCCGTTCCGAAGTCGGCATGGTCTTTCAGCACTTCAACCTGTTTCCGCACCTGACCGTGCTGGAGAACTGCACCCTGGCGCCCATCTGGGTGCGCAAGGTACCGCGCAAGCAGGCCGAAGCGACCGCGATGCGGTTCCTGGAAAAGGTCAAGATCCCCGAACAGGCCGGGAAATATCCGGGCCAGCTGTCGGGCGGCCAGCAGCAGCGCGTGGCCATCGCCCGGTCGCTGTGCATGCAGCCCAAGATCATGCTGTTCGACGAGCCGACCAGCGCCCTGGACCCCGAGATGATCAAGGAGGTCCTGGACACTATGATCGAGCTGGCCGAGGAGGGGATGACCATGATCTGCGTCACCCACGAGATGGGCTTTGCGCAGGCCGTGGCGAACCGGGTGATTTTCATGGATCAGGGTCAGATCGTCGAGCAGAACAACCCCACCGACTTCTTCAACAACCCGAAATCCGAGCGGACCAAGCTGTTTCTCAGCCAGATCCTGGGTCATTGATCGACGGCGGGGGCGCGGCGCCCCCGCCGGACATCCTCAGATGCGCCCGTCCAGGCGCACGAAATCCATCACGCTGCCCTGACCCCGCTGCAGATCAGCCCAGCTGTCGATCTGGAAATCCACCACCAGCGTCGCGCCGGTCGGATAGCGGCGGAAATCCGGGTCCATCGGCAGGCGCGCGGGCAGTATCGATGCGAATTCCGAAATGCCCGGGTTGTGGCCCAACATCATCACCGTCGGCATCGTCGCCGTCTTGAGCACCGCCATCATCTTTTCCGCGCCCGCCTGATACAGGCCTGGCTCGATCCGCATCAGCGGCCGTACCTCGAGGGGGGCACCGGCGATGACGGCCCAGGTTTCCTGTGTGCGGGCCGAGGACGAACACAGGACCTCCTCGGGTTCATACCCGCGGCTGGCCAGCCAGTCGCCCAGGGCGCGCGCGGACCGGCGGCCGCGGTCGTTCAGCGGCCGGTCGTGATCGTCCAGGGTGGGATCGTCCCAGGCCGATTTCGCATGACGCGTCAGGATCAGGCGTCTGTGTCCAAGTGGGGTCATGAAAATGCTGCCTCTTTGTGCCATGCTGTCGGTTTCGGCAGCCTGCCACAGGCGCTGGCGAAGGGGCAAGCGCCCTTCGCCATGCCCCGATCACAGGCTGCTGGCGACCTGACGCAGGCCGCGCGGGGTCACGCGCGGTTCGGTGGTCCGGATCAGCGATCCGGCGCCGTGTTCGGTGAACAGCTCCAGCAGGCAGGCGTTGGGCACGCGTCCGTCCAGGATCACCACCGCACGCACCCCGTCGTCCAACGCCTTCAGCGCGGTCTCGGTCTTGGGGATCATGCCGCCGGCGATCTGGCCGTCGGCGATCATCGCACGGACCTGGTCGGGATGCAGCTGCGTGACCACCTGGCCGGTCGCGTCCTTGACGCCCGCGACATCGGTCAAAAGCAGCAGGCGGTCGGCCTTGAGCGCGCCGGCGATGGCCCCCGCCGCGGTGTCGCCGTTGACGTTGAAGGTCTCGTTATCCTCCATGCCGGTGGCGACGGGGGCGATGACCGGGATCATCCCGGCGGTGTACAGGTCGCGAATGATCTGGACGTTCATCTCGACCGGGCGACCGACGAAACCCAGTTCCGGGTCGTCGGCCTCGCACACCATCATGTCGTCGTCCTTGCCCGAGATGCCGACTGCGCGGCCCCCTGCGTCATTGATCGCCTGAACGATGCGCTTGTTGACCAGGCCGGACAGCACCATTTCGACCACCTCGACGGTCTCCTTGGTGGTGACGCGCTTGCCGCGGACAAAGCGGCTCTCGATGCCAAGGCGACCCAGCAGATCGTTGATCATCGGCCCGCCACCATGGCAGACGACCGGGTTCATGCCGACCTGCTTCATCAGCACGACGTCGCGGGCGAATTCGGCCATCGCCTCGTCGTCGCCCATGGCGTTTCCGCCGAACTTGACCACGACGACCGCCCCGGAATAGCGCTGCAGGTAGGGCAGAGCTTCGGATAGGGTGCGTGCGGTGGCGATCCAGTCACGGTTCATGTTCTGTGTTCTCATCCTTGGGGCCCCGATCTGACGGGGCGGACCCTAGGACGCATGCGCCGATCAGTCCAGCCCGGCGATGATCGCGCGCAGCGTGGCGATGCCCTGGTTCTTTTCGGAGCTGGTGACGACCAGTTCCGGATAGGCGGCAGGGTGTTTCTGCAACGCTTCGCGCACCTGATCCAGGACCGGGGCCAGGGCGTTCGGGCCCAGCTTGTCGGTCTTGGTCATCACCACCTGGAACGGCACCGCGGACCGGTCCAGCAGGGTCATGATCTCGTGGTCGACATCCTTCACGCCATGGCGCGAATCGATCAGGCAGAACGCGCGGCGTAGGGTCTGACGCCCGGCCAGGTAGGATTTCAGCAGCGCCTGCCATTTCGCGACGACGGCAACGGGGGCCTTGGCAAAGCCATAGCCCGGAAGGTCGACCAGATAGGAGTGCTCGCCCAGGGCGAAATAGTTGATCTCTTGCGTGCGGCCCGGCGTGTTCGACGCGCGGGCCAGCCCCTTGCGGCCGGTCAACGCGTTGATCAGGCTGGACTTGCCCACGTTCGATCGGCCCGCAAAGCAGACTTCGGGACGGTTCGGTGGCGGCAGGCCGTCCATGTGGACGACGCCCTTGACGAAATCGACCGGCCCCGCGAACAGCAGGCGAGCCTGCTCTGCCTTGGAGGCTTCGGGATCGGGGGCGGTGGGAAAGGCGACTTTCATGCGTGGACCTGATCTTGCAGGCGGACCGGACCGCCGGTGACAACCTCGGCGAAGATGCCGAAATCGGTGTGGCCGTAAAGCCGGTCCAGCGTCTGGACCATGTCGATGTCGCGCGTCCCGCTGTCGGTATCCGCGCTGGTGGCGTCGCAGCGGCCGACATGGTCGGTAACCCGCAGTTCTGCCGCGCCGATGCGGATGGTGCGGCCGATCAGGTCGCGTTCCGCAAAGGGCGCCCAACCATCGACCCACAGGTTGCCGCGCCACCGATGCGTGCCGAAGGCCTGGCCGCACTGGGCTTCCAGATGGGCGAGGCTGGACAGGGACAGGATGGACACAAGGGGCCGCTTCTGGTCGGTCCAGACGGCCGCACCATGCACCAGCCGGGTGGGGGCAGGGGCATCGGTCGGCCAAAGAGGGCGCAACCAGTCGATCAACTGCTGTCCCTGCGTGGCAGGGTCCAGCACCAGCGTGCCAGCGCGCGGATGGGACAGGTGCAGCATGCCATCCCGCCACCCGCCGACGATGGCCTGCAGATCGGCCGAGACGACGCCGCGCAGGAAACAGGATTTGGGCAGCCAGCGATCCGGCTGCCCGTCGGTCTGGCGGGCCAAGGCGTGGCGTTCCCCGGCCTCCGTCAGCACCGCCCATTCACGATCGCCGGGCAGGCGACGGCCGGCCTGCAGGGTGACCTGCTCCAGCCCCTCTCCGCCGACCGACTTGATCGGATGGCGGCGGATCAGGGCCAGATGCGCGGTCACTTTCCTGCGCCGGGCTTGTTGCCGGGACGCTTGCGCGTGGGCATCGACGACTTGATGTTGCCGAACAGGTCCGGACGGTGGCCGTGCATCGACATGATCGTGTACTGCTGCAGGATCGTGATCACGTTGTTGGTGATCCAGTACAGCACCAGACCCGAGGCGAAGCCGCCCAGCATGAACATGAAGATCCACGGCATCCAAGCAAAGATCATCTTCTGCGCGGCGTCCGTGGGGGCCGGGTTCAGACGCTGCTGCATCCACATGCTGATGCCCAGGGCGATCGCCAGCGCGGGCAGCGTGACGGAGTGCAGCAAGGTCCCCTGCGCCGGGACGCCGTAGGGCAGCAGGCCATAGAGGTTCAGCAGGCTGGACGGGTCGGGCGCGGACAGATCCTGGATCCAGCCGAACCACGGCGCATGGCGCAGTTCGATAGTGACGAAGATCACCTTGTAGAGCGAGAAGAAGATCGGGATCTGCAGCAGGATCGGCAGGCAGCCCGCGGCCGGGTTCACCTTTTCCCGCTTATACAGCTCCATCACTTCCTTCTGGAACTTCATCCGGTCGTCGCCGGTGCGGTTCTTGATCTCTTCCATCTGCGGCTGCAGTTCCTTCATCTTCGCCATCGAGATGTAGGACTTGCGGGCCAGCGGGAAGACCAGCGTCTTCAGCACGAAGGTCAGCGCGATGATCGCCCAGCCCATGTTGCCGATGATGCCGTGCAGCCAGTGCAGCAGCTGGAAGATCGGCTTGGTCAGGAAATAGAACCAGCCCCAGTCGATCGAATCGACGAAGCGCTGGATGCCGGGGGTCTCCTCATAGCCGCGGATGACCTCCCAGACCTTGGCGCCGGCGAACAGGTAGCTGTCCGCGCTCAGCTGGGTGCCGGGCTCCACCGTCTGCATCGGGAAGCGGGCCTCGGTCTGATAGATGTCGGCGCCGTCGGCGTATTTCACGACCGCGGTGAAGGCCTGGCCGGGCGCGGGGGCCAGCGAAGACATCCAGTACTTGTCGGTGAAGCCGATCCAGCCGTTGCCGGTGACGTTATAGACCTCGGCCCGGCCTTCGCGGTCGATCGGGTCCAGTTCGGCGACGTCGTCGTATTTCATCTCGACCAGGGTGCCGTCGACCATGCCGACCACGCCCTCGTGCAGGATGAAGTTGTTCTGGGTGTCGGGGCGGCCATGGCGCGCGATGATGCCGTAGGGCGCGGCCGAGAACGCGGCATCGCCGTTGTTCTGCAGGCTCTGGCCGACGGTGAACAGGTAGTTGTCGTCCAGCGCGAAGGTCCGGCGGAAGATCTGGCCCGCGCCGTTGTCCCATGCCAGCGTCACCGGCTGACCAGGGGACAGCGTCTCGCCCGATTCCAGCGTCCAGACGGTCGCGGGGTTCGGAACCAAGCTTGCATCCACGCCCGGACCGGGGGTCCAGCCATAGACGGCATAATAGGGTTTGTACTGGGCGCTGTCGACGGGGATGCTGTCATCGGCCGTCGCGCTGGACGGCGTCAGCAGCCGCACGTCCGGAGACCCCTCGTCGCGGGTTTCCTGATAGCGGGTCAGCAGAAGGTCGTCGATGCGACCACCGGCCAGCGAGATGGACCCCGACAGCGCCGACGACTGGATCGCGACCCGGCCGGCGGGTTCTACGGCATCCGGCTCGGCCGCCAGGTCGGCGGGGGCCGTCGTGGCCGCTCCCGTTCCGGGGGTGGCCAGCGGCTGGTCGCCCACGACCTGTTCCGTCAGCGGCTGCCCCGAGGGCTGGTCGGAGACGGGTTCGGGGGCGAAGACCGTATACCATACCAGGATCACCAGAAACGACAGGACCGTTGCCAGGATCAAATTGCGGTTGTTGTCTTCCATTCCGTCACCACCGTCATCGCGTCAGTCTGGGCGGTTCAACAGAACGCACCCCCAAAGGTCAAGCGGATTTGCCATTTGACGCAGGAATGCAAGGGAATTCGCCGAAACGCCCCGCGCGTGCGACCGCGGGGCGCGGGTCCATGGGGCGGGTGTCAGCCGCGCAGGCCGATCGTGGGAAGGCGCGCCGCGGCGTCCGCGTGGCTGGCCAGGAAGGCCAGGCTTTTCGTCAGCGGCATGGGCCGGGCAATAGCATAGCCCTGGACTTCGTCGCAGCCCATCTGCGCCAGGAACGCGTATTCCTCGCGGGTTTCAACCCCTTCGGCCAGGGCCGCGATGCCCAACCGCTCGGCCAGGGCCAGGATCGCCAGGATCATCCGCTGTTGGCCGTTGTCGATGTCGCAGGCCGTGACGAAACTGCGGTCGATCTTGATGCGATTGATCCCGAACTGTCGGATCGCGTCCAGGCTGGCATAGCCGGTGCCGAAATCGTCCAGGTCGATCTGGCAGCCTGCCTCGGCCAGCTTGCGCAGGTTCTCGCGGGTCTCTCCGCTGCTGGTGACGGGGCCGACGCTTTCCAGTACCTCGACCACCAGGCGGCGTGGAGAGATCTCGTGGCGATCCAGCTCCCACAGCAGGCAGTCCGCAAAACCGCGGTCCGACAGTTCGCAGTTCGAGATGTTGATCGACACGGTCGGCACGTCGAACCCGGCCTTGTCCCAGGTCTTCAGCGCGGCCATGGACTGCGCCAGCATGAACAGTGTCAGGGTGTTGTGATCGGCAGGCGACATGTGCGGCAGGAACACCCCCGGGGCGAGGATGCCGCGGGTCGGGTGGTTCCAGCGGGCCAGCGCCTCGAACCCGGTGATCTGGCCGGAATTGCAGCACACCTGCGGCTGGAACCATGCCTCCATCTGCGCCGCGACCACCGCGTCGCTGACGGTCGCGATCAGGCCCGGCCCGGACAGGGCAGGGTCGTAGGGATAGAGGCGCAGCTGGCCCAAGGCGCAATCCTCGACCAGGTTCATCCGCTGGCGGGCATTGTCGACCAGCGCGGTGATCGAGGGCAGGTCGGGGGTCGTGGCGTGGATCAGAACGCCGGTCATCACCGGGGTGACCTGCTGGCCCGACAGGGCGACAGGCGTCTGTCCCTGCTGGTGCAGCCTGCGCGCGACCTGCAGCGCGTCGCGGTCGGTCCGGTCGCGCAGCACGAAGGCGAACAGGCCGGGCGCCAGCACCTGCACCGGATCATAGGGACGCACCGCGCCACCCAAGGTCATCGACAGCTGCACCATCAGGTGCCCCATCGCTGCCTTGTCCAGGATGTTGCCCAGGGCTTCGGTGTTCTCCAGCCGCATCAGCAGCAGGCTGCGGGACAGGTCCTGACCCCGCTTGGCGCCGCCAAGCAGCCTGCGGAGGGGCGAGAACAAGCGGTTCGCATTCTTTGACATACCGGACCTTTCACGGAATCACCGGGGTCAGGAATAGATCAAATTGCTTGTCGTACCGTTAATGTTCCCCGGCCGGATCGCGCAGGATCGGGGGAAGGGCGGGCTTATCACCCTGTTCGGGCGGGAAAATCGCGGAAAAATCGAATAGTTCAGTATCCAGCAGGTGCGACGGCCGGACATTCATCAGCGACCGGAACATCACCTGCCGTCGTCCGGGCGTCCGCGCCTCCCATTCGTCCAGCATGCGTTTCACCTGGACGCGCTGCAGCCCTTCCTGGCTTCCGCACAGATCGCAGGGGATGATGGGATAGTTCATCGCCCGCGAAAAGCGGTCGCAATCGTCCTCGGCCACATAGGCCAGCGGGCGCAGGACGGTCAGGTCGCCATCCTCGTTCAACAGCTTCGGCGGCATGGTGGCCAGGCGGCCGCCATGGAACAGGTTCATGAAGAACGTCTCCAGCATGTCGTCGCGGTGATGGCCCAGCACGACGGCGGAACAGCCCTCCTCGCGCGCGATGCGGTACAGGTTCCCGCGGCGCAGACGCGAACACAGCGCGCAATAGGTGCGGCCGGCCGGGACCTTCTCCTTCACGATGGAATAGGTGTCCTGGTATTCGATCCGGTGCGGCACGCCGCGCGCCTTGAGGAACTCGGGCAGCACCGTGGCCGGAAAGTTGGGCTGTCCCTGGTCCAGGTTGCAGGCCAGCAGCTCGACCGGCAGCAGCCCGCGCCACTGCAGCTCGTGCAGGATCGCCAGCAGGGTATAGCTGTCCTTGCCGCCCGACAGGCACACCAGCCAACGGTCGCCGGGGCGGACCATCGCGTAATCCTCGATCGCGGCGCGGGTCTCGCGGACCAGCCGCTTGCGCAGCTTGCGGAACTCGGTCCCCTGGGGGGCGCCCGCGAACAGGGGGTGGATCTCGGTGGTGTCAGCGTCGTCCAGCATCGCGGGCCCTTTCATGGTCGGGATCGGCGCCGGGCACCGGGTCATAGCCGTGCCCGCCCCAGGGATGACAGCGCCCGATGCGCCGCAGGGCCAGCCAGCTGCCGCGCAGGGCGCCGTGGCGGGCCAGCGCATCCAGCGCATAGGCCGAACAGGTCGGCTGGAACCGGCAGCCATGCCCGACCCAAGGAGAGGCCAGCAGCCGATAGCCGCGCACCGGCAGCGCGACAAGGCGCGCCAGCGGGCTCATGCGTGGATCTTGGCCATGGCGCGGGCGAAATCGCCCTGCAGATCGGCAAAGGGTCGGCCGATGGTCGCTTCGGGGCGACCGACCAGGACATAGTCCCATCCGGCCTGGCCCAGATCGCCCAGCCCAAGGCGGGCGACCTCGCGCAGGCGCCGCTTGGCGCGGTTGCGGGCCACGGCATTGCCGATCTTCTTGGAGCAGGTGAATCCGATCCGTGCCGGGCCGTCATCGTCCCGCCTGCGGGCCTGCAGCAGGAAGCCCGGCATTCCCTGACGCCGCGCACGGGCGGCGGCCAGGAAATCGGCGCGTTTCTGCAGGACGGGCGGCATGCGAAATGCCGCCGTGCCGACATCCCTTGGCTGAACTTCAGCAGGATGGGGCAGAGGCGGCATGTCGAAAGCCTTTACGTGGCGGTCGTGACCGCCGGCAGGATCACGAATGATCAGGCCGACAGACGCTTGCGGCCCTTGGCGCGGCGGCGGTTCAGCACCAGACGGCCGCCTTTGGTGGCCATGCGGGCGCGGAAGCCGTGACGGCGCGCACGAACGAGGTTCGACGGTTGGAAGGTGCGCTTCATGATCAGTCTCCGGGTCGGTTCTTGCGGGGCGGATCGGGACGGGGCAGATTGCAGAAGACTGCCCTGCGCCACGACGCCGGTTGTTCGAAGCCCGCTGGATAGTGGACCCGCAGGCCCACGTCAACCATCCAAACCGGTAAATCACGGGCCAATCGGTCCGGGAACCGGGTCACGATCACATTCGTTTGATGTGCAAACCCGCAATCGCTTGGCTGACAAGTCCGGCCCGCGACACCATAACCCGGACACGATGCGACTGAACACGATCTCTGGCCGATTCGCCGCGCTGACAACCATGTTCGTCATCCTGGCAGAGCTGTTCATCCTGCTGCCATCCTTGGCGGGCTTTCGGCTGGACTATCTGGAGAGCCGGCTGGAACGGGCGCAGATCGCCAGTCTGGCCCTGCTCGCCACCGACGAATCGATCGCTCTGGATCTGGAGGCCGAGCTGCTGCAGACGGCCGGCGTGTTCAACGTCGTGCTGCGGCGCAACGACGTGCGCCAGCTGGTCCTGTCGTCGCCCATCCCGGGCCCGATCGCCGCGACGTATGATCTGCGGTCCGAAGGCGTGCTACACACGATCGGCGATTCGCTGCGGGCGCTGGCCGACCGACAGAATCGTGTGATCCGCGTCATCGGCGCACCGGTGAACCAGGCAGGCCAGCTGATTGAGATCACCATGGAAACCGCGCCGCTGCGTCAGGCGATGATCGACTACGGCCTGCGCCTGCTGGCGGTGTCGGCCGCGTTCTCGATCCTGACGGCAGTGCTGCTGTTCACAGCCGCCCAACGGATGATCCTGGTGCCGATTCGTCGCGTGATCACCCACATGTCCGCCTATGCCAGCGCGCCCGAGGACAGCCGTCACATCATCATCCCAGACGCGCGCCTAGCGGAACTGCGCGAGGCCGAGACCGCCCTGCAGTCGATGCAGCAGACCGTGACGTCCTCCCTCAAGCAGAAGGAGCGCATGGCACAGCTGGGTCAAGCGATCGCAAAGATCAGCCACGACCTGCGCAACATCCTGACCACGGCGCAGATCTTTGCCGACCGTCTGGAGGACAGCGCCGACCCCAAGGTTCGTCGCGCCGCGCCCAAGCTGGTCAATTCGATCACCCGCGCCGTGAACCTGTGCGAGACGACGCTGGCCTTCGGCAAGGCCGAGGAGCCTGCGCCGACGCTGTCACGCTTCAACCTGGCGCAGCTGGCTGCCGAGGTGATCGAGGCCGAGACCCTGGCAGGGGAGGCGGCAGGGCGGGTCGAGTTCCTGACCGACATTCCCCCCAGCTTGGTGATCCGCGCCGATCGCGACCAGCTGTACCGGGTGCTGGCCAACCTGGCCCGCAATGCCCGCCAGGCGATCGAGGCGACCGGCGGCCCTGGCACGGTCGAGATCGGCGCCGGCGAGGCAGAGAGCGATTGGTGGATCAAGGTCTGCGATTCGGGACCGGGCCTGCCGGACAAGGCCCGCGAGTACCTGTTCAAGCCCTTCACGGGCAGCACGCGCCGCGGCGGCACGGGCTTGGGCCTGACGATCGCGGCCGATCTGGTGCGTGGGCACGGGGGCCGGCTGATCCTGCTGCGCAGCGATGCCGAGGGCAGCCAGTTCTGCATCCACATCCCCCGCGGGATGGCCGATCTGTCTGCCCGCGCCGATGCTGCGGCACGATAACGGACGATTTGCCAAAAAGGAGTCATCTTTTTGTCTTTTCGCCCTTGCATCCCCCCGGCGTGGCCGCTAATTCCCACCGCATGTTGCACCCGTAGCTCAGCTGGATAGAGCACCAGACTACGAATCTGGGGGTCGGGCGTTCGAATCGCTCCGGGTGCACCATTTTTCCTTTCGTGAATACCAAGCAAAATTGCCGTTTGTATCACGGCTATGCCTTTTTGGTGGGCCAGCTTCCCCGCCCGCTCCTTCCTGTTCCGCCAGTGGCGAAGCCATCCCTACGTTTCACTTTGGATGACCTGATGTCATTCGAAGGGCAAAGCAGGGTGGGCGCAGCCCGACCTGCGGCCGGACGGTGATCTGACACACGGGGCCGGAGCGGTGAAATTGGGAGGGACCCGCGCGCCCCGCGGGTGGGAGGAACCGGATTTCTCCGTGGAGGCTGACGCGCAGCGGCACCAGAGCCCGTGTTCGGATTGCCGGCCGGATGGCAGGCGGAAAAAAAATGAAAGATCGCCAGCAGTGCCAGAGCGAAGCGGAGGCGCGGCTGTCCGTTAAATCAGCGATCGCGGTGCCCGCGATCACCATATCTCTGAAAAGCAGCTTCTCGACTGCCAGGCAGCATCAACGCGAAGAGCCTATAGACGACACTCATGCCACCTGCAGCTAATGCAGTCGCAGCATGAGCGCTCGGCCTATCGCAGCAACTCAGCCTCCGTCGCTAACCGCGCAACATCAGACGCTAGCGGTCGCGGGAACCTAGAACCGCAAGGTTGCTCCAATGATCGGCCCCGCCATCGTCATGTCGATCCGGGTACCGCCATCACGATAATCCACATTCAGCTGCCGATAGCCGCCGGAAAGATAAAGCTGATCGGTTACTTGATAGTTGGCAGTAGCGACGATCTGGCTGGTGTCATGTGAGCCTCCGACGTCAAATCCACCATAATCGGCATAAAATAGGGCGCTCCAGCGCGGCGACAGGGTGTAGTTCACACGAACGGCCACGACCGGGTCAGCAAAGGACTTGTCGCCGCTGCGCGTGACCGCGCCACCAAAGACGTCGGCTGTCCCTTCGATCTGCCACAGTCGTGCGCCCGCCAGGACGTCCATGTGCATTTCCTGCAGATCGACTGCCCTGTAGCCACCCAGCAGGGTCAGCGAGCTTTGGCGGATCTTGGCGCGCGCCGGAATGCCTGGCGGCACCATCCCCTCTTCGCTGGCCGACGCGATACTGAGGTCACCCATCAACACGAAGCGGTCGCGGCGGGCATAGCCAGACAGGAAGAAGGCGCCGTCCAGATTGTCGAGGACGTCCGACAGGGACTTGTCGACCTCGACGGTTGGGGCGCCGGTGAAGGGCGTGACATCGCCGCCGAGGCCCGCGCCCCAGACATAGGCCGTCGCCTGGCCCTGCCAGGCACTGTCCTGCGCGGCGGCGGGCAGGACAGGCAGAACGATCACGGCCATCGCCGCCAGCAGCTTGGTCAAACGCATCGTCATCTTCCTTTCACAGGCTGTTCTTGTGGATGCGGCCGTTCTTGACGATCAGCCGCAGATTGCCGGTGTCCTCCAGCCAGTCGAGGCTAGCCTCCGGATCGCCTTCGACGACCAGCAGGTCGGCAAAGGCTCCGGGCGCGATCACGCCAAGGCGCCCGTCATAGGGGGCACGTGGTCCCGACATGGCCAGCAGCTGCCCCGCCGCGCCGGTTGCACGATGCAGCGCCTCCAGCGGCGACATGAAGCGCGCGAGTTTGGTCAGATGCCGCCCCTGCTTTTCCGCGCCGCCGAACAGCACGTCGCTGCCGAAGGCCCAGTTCACGCTGTGCGTCCGCGCGAGGTCAAATGCACGCATCGTGCCCTCGGCCACCATCTTCTGGGCGGCAATTGCTGCGGGATCGGCGTACTGGTTCGAATCCTCGTCGGCTAGGAAGGGCTGCAGCGACCACCAGACGCCGTTATCGGCCATCATTCGGACTGTCTCCTCGTCAGCCAGCTGACCGTGTTCGATGGACTTCACGCCGGCGCGGATGCAGCGCTGAATTCCGCGCGAGGTATAGACATGGGCGCAGACATATGTGTTCCAGTCGTCCGCCGCCTGGACGGCCGCGCGCATCTCCTCTTCCAGGAACTGCGTGGAGTCGATTGGATCAGAGGGAGATGCGACCCCGCCGCCCGCCATGATCTTGATCTGGCTAGCACCTTTCATCAGCTGTTCGCGCGTCCGGCGCAGCACATCGGCGGGCCCGTCGGCGATGGCCGTCATGCCGTTCTGCATGGCGTAATCCGCCTTGTCCGACGGCATCAGCGGCAGTTGGTTGGGAAAGCGGAAATCGCCATGCCCTGAGGTCTGAGAAATCATTGCGCCCGACGGGAAGATGCGGGGGCCTTCGACCACACCCCGGTCAATTGCGGCCTTCAGGCCAAAGGCAGGTCCGCCCACATCACGCACGGTGGTGAAACCGCGCTGTAGCGTGGCACCGGCCTGCTGGCCGGCCAGCAGATGGACCAGCCCGATATCCTGCGTCAAGGCAACGACCTGACTGACCGATGCCAGCGTGGCATGCCAATGCGCATCGATCAGTCCGGGGATCACACTGCGCCCGCCGCAATCAATGCGTTCGGCGTCCTCAGGGCCCTGACCGGCCGCCGGAAGCCCGGCGATGCGCCCGCCTTCGATCAGGATGTCGACACCCTGGCGCATCGACAAGGTCTCTCCATCGAACAACCTGAGGTTGGTCAGTAGCAGAGGGCGGGCCGGGGTCTGGGCGCGAAGCTCCCGCGGTGCAAGGCCGAAACCCGCGAACATCCCAACCACGGCCGCCATGCCGCCGATCATCTGTCGACGAGATATGTCGGCCTCGATCCGGCGCATCGCCGTCTGCGTCTCTGGTCGTCCGCAGTGACAAAAACTCTGTGTTCCCGGCTCGTTGACACCCTCAAAACAGGCAAAGCACATCGCGCACCCTTTGTCGTTGTGACCGCAAGCCCGGCGAGATCATCGAGCCCTCTTCACGAAAAGGTAACCTTAGGTTGCGTCAGTTTCATACAAGAAAAATCTCGTATTTCTGCCGCCGTCGTGCGTCATCATGACACGCGGATGTCCCCGCCAGAATTTATCGAGGATGTTAGGGTTTAGGCAGAAAGCACTTAGCGCGAAGGGAGACATCTCGTTGAGTGTTCCTGTCAATAAGCACGGGTAGCAGGGGTGTCGACAGCCGTCGCAATGCCAAAGAGGAGTTGCCAGAATGATAGGATGGTCCAATAGACCTTTTCGTTCTGTTCCCGGACATCAGATGCGATCCGTCGCTGTTGCACTGTTAATTCTGACAGTTTCCGCCTGCGGCGCACGTCCAACGAACGAGGTGCTTCGCCCGACCTCGGCGATAGTTGAAGATGCAAAGATCACGCAGGTCTACGTCGCAACCACGCGTGCCCCCCGTACGGCAGGCAGTACAGACTTTGGATATGTCCCATCACTTGGTGCCAGCTATGCCGCCTTCTCGGTCTCGACACCCCCCGGACATAAAACGGGGCGGATAGAGTGGCCACGAGATCAGACTGACCCGGCCACCAGTTTTGCCACGGTGGACAGCACTATCATGAGGGAAGACGAATTCCGAACAGCGGTGTCCAATGACCCGCGCAAGGGATCAGGTGTTGTCGTCTTTGTTCACGGCTTCAATCACAACTTCCCCGAGGCACTCTATCGATTGGTGCAGCTTTCCGTCGATTCCCGGGCTGATGGAGTGCCGGTGCTGTTTTCGTGGCCGTCTGCGGGGTCCCCTTTTGCTTATCTGGCTGACAAAGATGCGGTGGCTTTCTCGCGTGACGGGCTGGCGCGAACGCTGTCCGCGCTGGTCGACGACGCCGAGGGCGCCCCAGTCCAGGTCGTTGCACATTCGATGGGGGGGCTACTGACCATGGAGGCTCTGCGACAATTAAAGCTGGAAGGACAAGATGATGTTCTGGACCAGTTGTCTGTCGTCATGGCGGCCCCGGACATTGACCCCGATGTTTTCCGGGCGCAGATCGCCGTGATCGGTCCGATGGCCCGAACGATGACCCTTCTGGTCTCGCAGGACGATCGAGCCTTGGATTTGTCATCTCGGCTCTCCAGCCACCGGGCCCGGGTTGGCGCGCTGGACGTCGCCGATCCCAGGGTGGAAAGAGCCGCCCGCGCTGCCAACATCGCGATTGTGGACATATCGGCTCTGCCAGCGTCGAACCGGATCAACCATGACCGCTATGTCGAATTGTCCGCAATCTACGGGGAGCTGAACTCGGAGCAGTCACCATATCGCACAAGCGCCACTGCATTGAGCGAGGCAGGGGTGTATGTGCTCGATGCGTTTCTGAGGAACTAGGGGTAGTCTCGACGGGGTCCGACGTCTTTGCTGCGTATTGTCGGATTGCGAATGACTTAGCGGAGCAAGTGTCCGCTCTTAAATTGATAAAGTAGCGACTATGCTGCACAAATTACAAACTGCATTCCACCGTTTGCAGCGATCCCTAGGAACAGAGGGCCAGTAACGCTGCACCTACAGCGAACGACCGAAAGGATTCGCATAGCGGGCGGTTCACGATAGCCCCCATCCGTCATTTGTGCGGGACCTTCCGGAAGTCCGCTGCAGTTGCAGGACTCGTGTACCCGTCACCTCAAAGGCCGATACGGAGAACGGAAAGCCGACTTTCGCTGCGCCTGCTCTATGCTTGCTGTACACCTCTTGTCACAACTAGTGCTGGCGAATGGGTAATCCTCCCCGTTTTAACGGGGTTTGGTCGTAGAACTCACGCAGCCATTTTCAGTTTCTGTGCGGGTGTTATG